>CANQHH010000136.1 GCA_947623615.1 uncultured Clostridia bacterium
CAATATAGCGGTAAGGCAAATTTGAAAAATGCTTTAATTAATTCAGATAATATATATTTTGCAAAAGCAGCATTAAAAATAGGTGGAGATAAACTTTCAGAAGAGTTTTTAAATATAGGTTTTGATAAAGAAATTCCATTTGATTTAAGTTTAAATAAATCTCAATTTGCAGATAATAATAAATTCGAATATGAAGCACAAATTGCAGATACAGGTTATGGACAAGGAAAAGTATTGGTTAATCCTGTACATGTTGCATGTATGTATTCTGCGTTTGTAAATAATGGTAATATGATAAAACCATATTTGGAATATAGCGAAAATGCTAAACCAGAGTATTGGATTCAAAATGCATTTACAAAAGAAGCTGCAAATACAATAAAACAAGATTTGGTTCAAGTAGTAGAAGATGCAAGTGGTACTGCTCATTCTGCTAAGATAGAAGGAATGACATTAGCCGGCAAAACAGGAACTGCAGAAATAAAAGCTTCTCAAAATGATGATAACGGAACTGAAGTTGGTTGGTTCAATGCATTTAGAGTAAGTGATGATAGTGATGAACAATTATTGATAATTAACATGATTGAAAATGTAAAAGATAGAGGAGGAAGTCATTATCTTTTACCTAAAGTAAAAAATATGTTTAAATAATAAAAAATAACTTCCAAAATTTACATAATTTCATAATATATAATAGATATATTTTGGAAGAAGGTGAAATTTTGGAATTAAAAGATAAAAAGATTGGATTTATACTTACAGGTTCTTTTTGTACATTTAAAAATACAATTGTTCAAATAGAGGAATTAGTGAAGATGGGAGCGGAGGTAATACCAATAATGTCGAAAAATGCGTATAGCTTAGACACAAAATTTGGTAAAGCCTCTGATTTTATAAAGCAAATAGAAGATATAACCAGTAAAAAAATAATTCATACAATACAAGGTGCTGAGCCAATAGGTCCTAAGCATTTGACTGATATAATGATAATTGCACCTGCTACAGGGAATACAATAGGAAAATTAGCAAATGGAATTACAGATACACCAGCCACAATGGCAGCAAAATCGCATTTGCGTAATGGTAACCCTATAGTAATAGCAATTTCCACAAATGATGGATTGTCTGGTTCGGCAGAAAATATTGGAAAATTATTAAATAGGAACAATTTTTTCTTTGTACCATTTAGACAAGATAATCCAATAACAAAACCACGTTCATTAGTATTTGCTCCGAATTATATCATTCCTACACTAGAACTTGCTATGGAGGGTGAGCAAATACAGCCAATGATCTTATGAAAAAAGAAAGAAAAGGTAATCTAATAAACTAGATTACCTTTTCGCATTATAATTACTTAGTGGATTAGCTTCAACAGCATTTCTTACCTGTTCATTATTTACATGAGTATATATTTCTGTAGTAGAGATACTCTCATGTCCTAATAATTCTTGAAGTGCTCTTATATCTACATTTCCATATTGATACATTAATGTAGCAGCAGTATGTCTAAGCTTATGAGTGGAGTATTTTGTGGTATCAAGACCTGCTCTTAATAGTTCTTTATTAACAATATTTTGAACAGATCTGTTGCTTATTCTTTCGCGTCTTTTACTTAAAAAAAGTGCATCTGCAGATTTTTTGTTATCTGCTTTTATTCCTTCTTTAGGACGAACTGAAAGATAATCAGAAATAGCTTTTACACAAGCAGGGTTTAGATATATAGTACGTTCTTTATTACCTTTTCCAATAACATTTAGTTTACATTCACTAAAGTCTATGTCTTTTATATTAATTCCAACTAATTCTGAAAGACGAAGTCCACAATTAAGAAATAATGTGATAATGGCATAATCGCGTTCTTTATTTTCGCTGTCTTCATCAATTACTGCATCTAACAATTTTTGACTATCTTCTAAAGATAAGTATTTAGGCATACGTTTTTCTTTTTTAGGAGTTTCAATATTTTGAGCAGGGTTTATTTCTATAATTTGGGCTTTTTGCGATAAATATAAAAAGAATATTCGGATAGTTGATATTTTTCTAGCTCTTGTAGCTGGTTTGTTGTTGTTATTTAAAGCTAAATATGAAACAAAAGATAGAATATCATTTGATGTAATTCTTTTTAGTGTATCAATATCAAAATCTTTTATAGATATTTTATTCATGTCAGTTTCATTAGTTAGTTTAAAATGTATTTTCATGTACTTTAAAAACATGTTAAGGTCATAATTATATTCTTTAACAGAATTTGGAGATTTATTTAAAATAGTAATTGAATAATCTAAAAATGAATTTAGAAATTCAGGGTTTTGGTCTGTTAATATATTTGCCATATTTTAGTTCACCTCGATAAAATAATTTATACAATAATCAAAGTATATCATTTACAATTTATGTTGTCAAAGATAAATAGTGGCCCAAAAAAATCATTATATCATTGATAGTATGAAAGATTTCTGGTATTATATTAAAAGGTATATTTTAAAGAATTGGAGGTAAAAGATGCAAAAAATTGATGTGAAACGAGAAAGAAATTATGGCATTGATTTATTAAGAGTTGTTTCAATGTTTTATATATTATTGCTTCACTCTTTAGGAAGAGGGGGATTGTTAAAAAATACAGTTGAAGGTAGTACCCAATATAATATAGTATATTTTATTGAAATTTGTGCATATTGTGCAGTTAATATTTTTGCACTTATTAGTGGTTATGTATCATATAGTGATGAAAAGAAAAAAATAAAAGTATCCAATTGCATAAATTTGTGGTTAGAAGTTGTGTTTTATTGTTTAGTAATTACATTTATTTTTGATATTTTAAAACCTCAAGAAATACCACCAGTGGCGTATTTAATTTCAATCTTCCCAATTACTAATGGGTTATATTGGTACTTTATTGCATATACTGGATTATTTGTAATAATGCCTATTTTAAATGAAGGAATAAGACATTGTGAAAAAAGAACTTTAAAGATAATTTTTTTTGTTATGATATTTTCCTTTTCGGTTCTAGGAACTATTTCGAAGGGATTATTTAATTTAAATGAAGGGAATTCTTATATTTGGATAGTTCTTTTATATGTTTTAGGCTCAATAATGAAAAAATGCGAAATATTAAAGAATGTTAAAACATATAAACTGATAATAGGGATAATATTGGTATATGCAGTTACATATTTATATTGGCTATATGGCGTTAAATTTAGCATGATGAATAATTTATCTGTAACAAGATATCAATTAATATCATACATTTCACCAACGATATTAATATCAGCTATATTCCAAGTAGTCCTATTTTCAAGATTGAAATTCAATAATATAGGAAAAAAAATAATAAAATTTATGGTTTCATCTGCATTTGCGGTATATTTAATAAATACTAATTTCTTAGTTTGGAGATTTGTGATGAATGATTTATTTGTAGGAATAGCCCATAGTTCAGTAATAAAAATTTTAGTATATGTATTTGGATTTTCAATATTGTTTGTTATAGGGTCGATATTAATAGATAAAATAAGAATATTTTTATTTAAAATATGTAGAGTAAATGATGTATTGAAAAAATTGGACAACAAACTGGAAAAGGCTTTGTAACTTGCCAATTATATGATATAATATAATGAAATTATTTTTGTATTAATTGGAGGATATAATAATGACCCAAGAAAAGAAAAACTATTTGCGGACATTAGAATTCAAATCAATTA
>CANQHH010000137.1 GCA_947623615.1 uncultured Clostridia bacterium
CTCTTGTTTTTGGTATATATTTCAAAGCATAGTTTTACGCTTTTTATATATCTTTTTTATTCGAGTTTTTGACTCATTTTTTATATTTATTTTTGGTAGTTTTTTTCTACCGCTTTATTGGTTTCTCAAAGTTTATTGTTTACTTTTCAATGTACTTTTAATCACTAACCGTGAACATTTAATATTGTACTACTTTTTTGTATAAATGTCAATATGTTTTTTTATTATTTTGCATTTGTTTTTGTGCAAAATAATAAACTAGTAAGGGATGTATTCATATTCATTTTGTCTCAACTATTACTAATTTACACTTAATTTTTTCTTGAGTTACTTAGTACGTTTATTATGATAACATATACCTGTAACAAAGTCAATACTTTTTTTGTAGAATTTTGTATTTTTTTAAATTTCCACAAGTATTACATCTTCACCTATACATTTAATGTTTTGCCATTGAATTACTATTTCGTTCCCACTAGAAAACATTCCCATAAATTTATTACTTCCTGGAACTATTATAGATGTTATCGTACCTGTTTCCAAATCTGCACAAACATCTTGAACAAACCCTAATCTTTTTCCATCATTTATGTTTATTACTTCCTTATGTTTAAAATCCATACTCTTTCCCATATTTCCCTCTTAATATCTTATTTAGATTTTAAATTATAAATCTATAATATATATTATATTATAGAAAATAAAAAAGTTGCTTTTATAAGCAACTTTTTATAAATTAATTCCTAACATTTGCATTTTTTCTGGTAATACCTTTTCTATATTAGTATATATTGTTTGAACTAATTTACCTATCTCTTCTTCACTCATGTCATTTATTTTTACAGAATTACTTTCACTAAAGTCTTCTACTGTAATATCATCTCCACTTTTAACATTCTCTGTTATACCTATTTCTACATTTGTTCCTTCGCTTTCTATTCTTACAAGCGCTTTTGCATCTGACTCATCAAATGTACCTTTTACTTCTAATTGATTCTGTGAGTCATCTGAATATAACATTGTTATTCCATTTTTTCCATCTGCCTCTTTAAACATATCAAAATTAAAACTCTCTTTGTTTGTTTTTACTTCAATTCTAGCCATATTTTCATTTGTATCATATACAGTTATATTCAATATTTCGTCTGAAGTAGCTTCTAATTCATTTAAATATTCTAATTCTTCTGTTAAATTTTCTACAATTGTTTCTTTTGTTAAATTATCGCTATCTTCCCTATAAATTTCTGGTATACTATTATACTTACTTACTATTAAATCTAATGTTTTATCATCTGACTTTAATGTTTCAAAAAAACGAACCATTACATTTTTTAATTGCTCTTCTGTTAATGTTAATTTATATGCATTAGCTTGTGATTGTGAACCATTAATTTCTACACTTACATCTTTTTCTACATTATAACATTCTTCTGGTATGTTATCTTTTATTATGCCATAATAAGTATCTTTTATATGTTTTAATGTGTCATTATCAATATTTAATAATTCATAATAATCTATCATATCAATTTTATCTGGTATTGTTGATTCATCAACACCTAATGTTTTAGCCAAAGCTTTCAAATTGTTATTTTCTACTGACACAAATTTATCATATAAATCTTTTACTCTTATACCATATTGATCTTTATTTTGCAATATATTTAAACTCAATACATCTTTACTGTCATATTCTAATGTCATATCGATTTGCTTTTTGTTTTCTTTTCCAATGCTCTTAGCATCATATTTAATTTTTCCTTTTTTTAGTGCATCTCCAATTTGTTGCATTTCACTATCTGTTGATGTTATATTAGCTGTAATCTCACCTGATGTCTCAACATTTTTTTCTTGTTGTTCTTTTAAATTCTTTAATAAATCCTCATAACCTATATTTTTTACAAGCTTTGACTCACTTTCAAAATGTCTATAAAATAATTGTTGCGATGTTTTAAAAGCATCTGTAGTGTAATAAACAATTCCTAATGCTGCTGCAATTATTATAATTACTGCAATTATTGTCCATATAATTTTCTTTTTCATAATATAACCTCCTCCTATTTCTGTTATATTATATACCTTTTCTTTTATTAAAGCAACAATTATTTTACTTGTATATTCTCTTAATGTGTTCTATTGCATTTTTCTCTAATCTAGAAACTTGAGCTTGAGATATTCCAATCTCTGTAGCTACTTCTATTTGTGTTCTTCCTTCAAAAAACCTTTTGGAAATAATTGTTTTTTCTTTTTCGTTAAGTTTTTTCATTGCCTCTGCAATTGTGATTGTTTCTGCCCAATATTCATCAGTACTCTTCTTGTCACTTATCTGATCTTGTACATATATATTATCCATATCACCATTCCCTGTCGGTTCTTGTAATGATATTGGAACTTGTACAGCATCCAAACTCATTATTATGTCCTCTTTTGATATTTCTAATATTTTTGACAATTCCTCTATCGTTATTTCTCTATCATTCATTTTCAAAAACTTTTCTTTCTCTGCTAAAATCTTATATGCTAAATCTCTTATCGATCTGCTAACCCTTATTGTATTATTATCTCTTAAATATCTTTTTACTTCTCCGTATAATCATTGGTACTGCATAAGTTGAAAACTGGCAATTTTGCTCTATATCAAAGTTGTCTATTGCCTTTATTAAACCCACGCACCCTACTTGAAATAAATCATCAGCATTTTCTCCTCTACAATAAAATCTTTTTATTACACTTAGTACCAGTCTTAAATTACCATTTATAAATTTTTCTCTCGCTTTTTCATCTCCATTTTTTACTGCTATTAGTAGTTCCTTTTTTTCTTCATTTGATATTAGAGGTAACTTTGCAGTATTTACACCACATATTTCTACCTTATTAAACAAAGAAAAAACCTCCTTTTAGAAATCATATACTAAATACATTATTTCCAAATTCGGTTTTTTTATACTTGCAAATTGCTTCAGCCTGTTTTACTCATTATGTCTTTTTTCATTTTTCCTATTATTTTCTTTTCTAATCTTGATATGTAACTTTGTGATATTCCCAGCATATCGGCTACTTCTTTTTGCGTTTTTTCATTTCCACTTATCATACCAAATCTCAATTCCATTATATTTCTTTCTCTATTACTAAGTTTACTTATTGATGCTCTTAGCAAAGTTTTATCAACTTCATCTTCTATTCTTCTTGATGTCACATCTGAATCTGTCCCCAATATATCAGATAATAAAAGCTCATTTCCATCTCCATCTTGATTTAAAGGTTCATCTATAGAAACTTCTCCTTTTATTTTATTACTCCTTCTTAAATACATTAGTATTTCATTTTCTATACATCTTGATGCATATGTAGCTAGTTTTATATTTTTATCTGTATTAAATGTATTTATTGCTTTCATCAATCCTATAGTTCCAATTGATATTAAATCTTCCAAACCAACTCCAGTATTTTCAAATTTTTTTGCAATATAGACTACTAATCTCAAATTTCTCTCTACTAAAATTTGTCTTACTTCTTTATTATCTTCTGATAACTTATTCAATAATTCATTTTCTTCTTCGTTAGAAAGAGGTGGCGGTAACGTTTGACTGCCCCCAATATAGTAAATTGGCAAATTATAATCTTCATCATCCCCTATATATCTCACATATAATGTATTTATACTAGATTTTAAAAGCTCTAATAAATTCATTTTCATCTCTCCCTTCTA
>CANQHH010000138.1 GCA_947623615.1 uncultured Clostridia bacterium
TAAGAGAAAAAAACTAAAAAAAATATCAAAATATGTTTACTTTTGAAATAAAATTGTATACAATATATGCAGAATAAATAGAAAAATGGGAGGGAAACTGTATTAATGAAAATATTAATGTTAACATGGGAATATCCACCAAGAATTGTTGGTGGAATAGCAAGAGTAGTACATGACTTATCTAAAAGATTAATTAAGGATGGACATGAAGTTACTGTAGTAACGTATAAAGATGGAGATACACCAGCATTTGAAAATGATAAAGGTGTAAAAGTATATAGAGTGGAAAACTATATGATTCATCCTAATAATTTTATAGAATGGATTATGCAATTAAATTTCAATCTTACAGCACAAGCTACTAAAATAATACAACAAGAAGGAAAATTTGATGTTATACATGCACACGATTGGTTAGTAGCAAATTCAGCAAAAGCTTTAAAAAATGCTTTTGATATTCCAGTAATTGCAACTATACATGCTACAGAGGCAGGTAGAAATTCTGGAATACGTGATGAGACCCAAAGGTATATAAATGATACAGAATGGCTTTTAACTTATGAAGCAACAGAGGTAATAGTTAATAGCAATTATATGAAAAGCCATGTTCAAGGTTTATTCGGACTTCCATTTGATAAAATAAATGTTGTACCTAATGGTATTAACCTAACAAATTTTAATGGTATAGACAGAGATTATAATTTCAGAAGACAATATGCAATGGATAATGAAAAAATTATATTATATGTAGGAAGGTTAGTATATGAAAAAGGTGTACAGCATTTAATATCTGCAATGCCAAAAATTTTAGAAAATTACCATGACGCAAAGCTTGTGATAGCTGGAAAAGGCGGAATGTTAGATGAACTAAAAGCACAAGCAGAATATATGGGAATATCAAATAAGGTATATTTTACTGGATATTTGAATTCAAAGCAAGTACAAAAGATGTATAAATGTGCTGATATAGCAGTTTTCCCAAGTACATACGAACCATTTGGTATTGTAGCATTGGAAGCAATGCTTGCAGGTGTTCCAACAGTTGTATCTGATATTGGAGGCTTGAACGAAATAGTTGATCATAGAGAAAATGGTATGAAAAGCTATGCTGGAAATGCAAATTCTATAGCAGATTCAGTTCTAACATTATTATATGATGCACAATTATCGTCTTATGTAGCTAAAAAAGCTAAAGCAAAAGTAAGAGAAGAATTTAACTGGAATAAAATAGCACAAGATACGCATTATATATATGAAAAAGCAATTTGCAAAACAGTTGCGCAAAAACAAGCAGAGCAAATTGCACAAGAGAAAGCAAAAAAAGCAGAAAAAGCAAAAAATACGGACAGAGAAATTACAAATTTATTAAGTTTCAAAAAGAAACATGCTTATGCATAAAGGAAAATTAGTAAGGAGTTAAAGATTAGTTATGAATGTTTATGATACAGCAAATAGGTTAGCGGATGAAATTCGTAAATCAGATGAATATTTAAGTTATAAAAAATTAAAAGATATGTTGATGCAAAATAATGAGACAAAAAATAAAATTGAGGAATTTGAAAAATTAAGGTATGATATACAAATAATGCAATATACAGGAGAAAAAAAAGATGAGGAAAAAACAAAAAAACTAGAAGAAATGTATGGAATGCTTATTCAAGATAATCAAATAAAAGAGTATTTCGATTATGAAGTTAAATTTAATGTTATGATAGCAGATGTAAACAAAATAATTGCAGAATCAATAAAAGATGTATTATAAAATTTATTTTTGTACGTTAAAAAAGTAAGTAAAGAAAATAATTAGTTGTTATTCCGTGAAAGGAGAAACATGGAATATATTATAACTTTTATAGTATGTATTTTGACGTTAATAATTGTTAGATTTTCATTAAATATAAAAGGAAAAGATAAGAAAAATATAGTTAAGATAGGATATGATAAAGAGTTAAATGATATTACAAATAAATTTGAAGATAATAGAAAGGTATGTCAAGATATTTTAGAACAACTTGGAAATACACATACACAAATAAAAATTACAGAAGATCCAAAAAACAAATTAACATTTTATACAGTTCTAACAGATAATATAATAATAGCAGACATAAAAGATACATTTACAAGAATACAGACAATATCACACGAATGTATACATTCTATTCAGAATAAAAGAATGTTGATGTTTAATTTCATTTTTTCTAATATATATCTGATATATTTTATTGTAATAATTATTTTAACATTATTAAAAATAATAAAACAACCGATGATTCAAATATTTATTATAGCAATATTAGGATTTATATTCTATATAATACGCAGTTATTTAGAAACTGATGCGATGACGAAAGCACCGTATATAGCGAGAGAATATATGGAAAATAAAGGGATACTTTCAGAAGAAGAACTGGAAAAAATTATGAATAATTATAATAAATTAAATAAAATAGGAATACCAATGACGAATTATAAATTAATGACATCTGTAATGTTAAAAATTGTAATTTACTGTATGATTTTGATATTGGTAAATTAATAGTAAAAATCCAAAAAACATAATATTAATTTTAAATATTATGTTTTTTAGGTAAAAGGAGAAAGTATGAATAAAAAATGGGAGTATTATGAAGTAAGTCAAAGTAAGATAGATAATTTAGCCAATAAGTATAAAATAAGTAATTTATTAGCTACAATTTTAGCTAATAGAAATATAGATGAACTAGAATCGATGGATAAGTTTTTGCAACCTACAAGAAATGATTTTTATGATCCATTTCTTATGCCAGATATGGAAAAGGCGGTAAATAGAATAATTGAATCCATAGAAAACAAGCAAAAAATAATGATATATGGTGATTATGATGCTGATGGAATAACAAGTATTACAGTGTTAAAACAATTTTTAGAAGAAAGAGGAATTGAAATAGGTACATATATTCCTAACAGATTAGATGAAGGTTATGGATTAAATAAGGATGCAATACAAAGTATATATAATCAAGGATATAGGTTAATGATTACTGTTGATTGTGGTATTTCAGGAATAGAAGAAATTGAGTTTTCTAATAGCTTAGGTATAGAAACAATTATTACAGATCATCATGAGCCTGCAGAAAAATTACCAGATGCGTATGCAATAATAGATGCTAAAAGAAAAGATAATAAATACCCATTTAACCAATTAGCAGGAGTAGGGGTAGTTTTTAAATTAATTCAAGCATTATCAATAAAATTAGAGTTGGAGGAAAAAGAATATTTAAAATATCTGGACTTAGTATGTGTTGGAACCATATCAGATATTGTTCCTTTAGTTGATGAAAATAGAGTTATAGCGAAATTGGGCTTGAAATTAGTAGAGGTAACTAAAAACATAGGATTAGCTACATTGTTAAAAACGATAGGATTTAAAACAATAAATTCAATGGCTATATCGTTTGGAGTAGCACCTAGAATAAATGCTTGTGGAAGAATGGGAAATGAGCAAGATGCACTAAATTTATTTTTGTGTAAAAGTAGCCAAGAAGCAAAAGTGATTGCAGATAGATTAAATGCATTTAATCAGCAAAGACAGGCAAAGGAAAAAGAGATATTTGAGCAAGTAGTAGAAAAAATAGGGGCGGTAGACGAGAAAAATTGCATTATATTGGGAGATGAAAGATGGCATCATGGAATTATAGGTATTGTTTCATCAAAAGTAACAGATAT
>CANQHH010000139.1 GCA_947623615.1 uncultured Clostridia bacterium
TGTCTTGTTGCTATATCTTTTAAAGATATAAATTTATCATTTCCATTCATGGCTAAATCTATCATAATCCTTAAGGCATATCTGCCTTTTGTAGATATTTTCATTAATATCGCCTCCAACATTCTAATTATACTATTAAGATATTAACATTTTCAAGTTTATACTCTATCTTTTTTCTTAATAATTATTTTATCAAAAGCTGCAAGTACACCTGGCAATACTAAAAGTATCAAAATTGATGAACACAAAGTTCCTTCTGCTATAGTTTTGCATATTTTGGCTGTTATTTCTGTTGCAAAACTACCTATTGTAAATGTTACTATTATTATTATAGAAGCTGATACTAATATTGTATGAATTGATTTATTATATGCGTTTATAATAGCCTCTTTCATATCCATTTTTCGTCTATGCTCTAAATAATATGATGTATATAAAATTGCATAATCTATTGTTGCTCCCATTAATATGCTTTGTACAATAAGAATTGCTATAAAATATACTGAACCACCTGCAAGCGACAAAATACCCATTGTTGTATAAACTGCACACTGAATTGTTAACACTAATATTAATGGTATTATTAATGACCTAAATGTAATTGCAACCACAATAAAAATCGCTATCATTGTTATTATTGAGATAAAATTGAATTCATCTTCAAAAGTTTTACTCATTTCATGTGCTAAGGCTGAATCACCCACAACATAAACCTCTGCCTCATCTTTTCCAAGCATATTTTTTACATCTTCCATAAACTCAAATGTTTTATCTGACTCTAAGTCAAGATTTGTATTAATTACAACTCTTGAATACTCATCACCCATTACCATATCTTTTAAGTCTTTTATAGTGTCTTTGCTATCAATAATGCTTTTCTTCATATCTTTGCTAATAAATTCATTAAATCTATCATCTTTTAATATATCATTATTTAAAAATTCTACAAATTGCTCTATTGTTAAGTTCCAATTTTTGTTATACTCTTTCTCACTTCCATAATATATATACAAAAGATCTATCGTATTTTTGTCTAACTCGTCTGTTAAATTTCCTAATATTTTATACATTTCAGTATTTGTGTATTTTGTTTCTTTTAAACTTGCATTCATAATAGTATTTACCGTTTCTAGCTCTTTTTTAGCATTTTTATCAAAGCTATCTGAATATGAGCTATTTTTCATTACATCTTCTAGTATGAAATTTACCAAATTCTTTAATGTCATAGTTTGATCTTTATTAACATTTTTCGATACATATAATCCATATAATAAATCTACGCTTTCTTTATCCATTCCCAATGTTGAACTCAAACTTTTGCTATTATATTTTGTATTTGAAATTGTATTTTTCATAACCTTTTGCAATAATTTCAAGCTATTTATAGTATCTTTGTTTAAATTTTTGGCTAATAATTTATCATCTTTGTTATTTAACACAAAGTTTACAAATTCCATTGGTGTAAGCTTTGTAGTTGTATTTTTTGTAACATAAAGAACATATATATTTTTTACACTATCTTCTTTTATTCCTATAAATTTTGATAGTTCCTTATATGTGTACTTTGTCTTATTTTCTGCACTTTGCATTATATTGGCTAATAATCCTATTTTATCCATTATTTCTGGTTTCATACCATTTTTTAGAGTTTCTTTGTTTTGGATAATAATATTTACAAACTCTTTTGGTGTCATTGTCCATGTTGTCATGTCCATATTGCCTGTTTTCGCATATTTCATATACATTATCTGATTTACAGAATTTTCGTCTATACCAAGCATTTCAGATAATTTTTTAGAATTCATTTTTTTATTTATTACATTCGTATCACAAAATGTTGATAACATTTTTATATTATTTACTGTATCTTTATCAAAGCTTTTATTATATTTTTTATCTTTCATAACAGTATTTTGTACAAAATTGGTAAATTGCGATATTGTCATCTTGGTCGTTATATTACTTTTTGAAATATAGTATGTATACAAATCATTTATTGATGTTTTTGACATTCCAAACAAATTAGCTATTTGGCTACTTGTCATTTTTTTATTTATTGTGTTTTTATTTGTAAAGTTCGTAAGTTGTTTTATACTTGATTTTGTTTTTTGGTCGATATTTCCAGAATATTTTGAATCTGTTAATACATCATTATTTATAAATTTTACAAAATCATTCATAGTTAACTTTAAGTTATTATTTTTTGAATTATAGTAAACAAAAATATCGTTTATATTTTCTTTTTTTATCTCTAAAACTTTGGAAATTTCACTTGCATTTCTTTTTTTATTTATCTCATCAGCCTTGGTAAAATACTTTAATCTATCAATATTTTCTTTTGAATCATCTTTTAATATGTCTATATCTTTATTATTTTTCACTTCTTTTTGTATAAAATCATATATTTCAGTAAATGTCATTTTGTTATTTTCTTTTGAATTATAATATTTGTAATATAATATTTTAAGTAAATAATCATCTATTTCTATGTCTGAATCCATATCTTTTAATTCTTCACTCAATTTATCATAACTTAATTTTTCATTTATTGTATTTCCATAAGCCACTACCGATTTTACATTTTCTTTCTGCTCTATTTCTTGCAATTTTTTGCTTATTTCTTGCTCTTCAGAGTTTTTATATACTACTACTACAGAATTATTTTGTCCAAATACTTTTGAAATTTCGTCTAACTCAGATGCTGTATACAATATTGTTAGGTTTCCTTTTAGCATATAGCAACTTACAAAGATTGTTAAAAATATAAATACCATTGGGAATCTTAATTTATAGCTAAACTTTCCTAATTTATCCAATTTTATATTTAGGCTTCTTTTTTTAGTCTTTTCGATTAATTTGTCACACATTAGAATTATTGTTGGAAGTACAAAGAATATTGTAACTAAACTTAATAAAACACCTTTGGCTAATACTAATCCTAAATCTTTTCCTATTTTGTAGCTCATAAATACTAGTGCTGACAAACCAACTATTGTTGTTACAGAGCTACTTGATATTGATTTAAACCCATAGTATAAAGCATTTTTCATTGCCTTTACTTTATCTTGTTCATTTTGCCTTTCCTGTCTATATCTACTCATAAGCATTATAGAATAATCCATAGATAACGCCATTTGCAGTATTGCAGCTATTGCATTTGTTACACTAGATACACTATCAAAAATTATATTTGTACCATTGTTTAACAAAACAGCAATAAAAATTGTTAATAAAAAGCAAAAAGGCTCTACATAAGATTCTGACATGAATACTAATATAACTATAGAAAGTGAAATTGCAACTACTAATATCCATGTTGGTAATACTGCTGTATTATTTGCAGTAATTCCTCCACTTTTATATGTTTCATAATCTTTATATTTCTCTGTTACAGTATTATATACATTTGTCGCAGTTTCTGAATCCTCTGGCTCATCTACATTTATCACATATAGTGTATAATCGTCTTTATTGTAATCTTCTGTATCATCATAATCTACTGAAGACACACCTTCTATATCTGATAATTCTTTATCTATCTGCTTTTTCTCTTCTTTTGACAGTCCTTTGAACATTATTTTTAGAGTACTTGCATCATCCACATCAGAAAACTCATCTTCCATAATATCCATTCCAATTCT
>CANQHH010000140.1 GCA_947623615.1 uncultured Clostridia bacterium
GATAAAGCAATAATTAAAGAATAGCTAATTTTTAAATTAGTTATTTTTTTTATTAATCCGTCTTTTGAATTATTATTTGATGACTCATCTTCTTTTTTAGGAATAAGAGATAATATTCCCATTAATATAAAGGAAGAATATGTAATTATTTCGATTAGATTATGTAAAAAAGCATTTTCTAAAAGTCCAATCTTACTACCAAATAAAATGGCTATTCCATGACTAAATAATGAGCCTATAGCAACACCTAATAAAATATTTTTGGGCTTTAAGCTATTTGAAAAAGATAGAACTATTAGTTGTGTTTTATCGCCTAATTCAGCAATAAAAACCATTATAAAAGAAATGATAAATGGATATATATATTGCATAAAACCTCCGTAACAAAAGATTGTATAATAAAAGATATTTTATAGATATAGAAAATATTACAAAATGTGAATTCTATGTGAAAATTAATAAAAGGAGTTGCAAGAAAAAAAATATAATGGTAATATGTTAAGGAAAAAACATACGGAAATAAGAGATTGGAGGAATAACATTGATAGAGGTTAGAAATGTTACAAAAAAGTATGGAAAGACTGTTGCCGTAGACAATATTAGTTTTGAAGTTAAAGATGGAGAGGTAGTAGGTTTTTTAGGTCCAAATGGTGCTGGAAAAAGTACAACAATGAATATGATAACAGGTTTTATAGAGCCAACCGATGGACAAATTATTATTAATGGAAATGATATTTCCAAAAAAGAGAAAAAGGCAAAGAGAGAAATAGGTTACATGCCAGAAAGTGTTCCATTGTATTATGAACTTACAGTAAGAGAGTTTATAAATTATATGGCTGAATTAAAACTTGTAAAAAGAAAAGAAAGAAAACAAGAAGTTGAAAAAATCATGAAAGAGACTGGCTTAGAAAATGTGCAAAAAAAACTAATAAAAAATTTATCGAGAGGATATAAACAAAGAGTTAGTTTAGCAGGTGCATTAGTGGGTAATCCAGATGTAATAATTTTAGATGAACCAACAGTTGGATTAGATCCAAAACAAATTACTGAAATAAGAAAATTGATAAAGGATTTAGGAAAAAAACATACAGTAATTTTAAGTACTCATATATTATCTGAAGTAAGTCAGATATGTGAGAAAGTAATTATTATAAATAAAGGTAAAATAATAGCAGTAGATACACCAGAAAACTTAGAGAAAAAGACAAAAGAAAAAAATAGTATAACTGTGACAGTTGAAGATCCAAAAGAAAATATGAAGAGTTTAAAAGATAAAGTTCCAGAAATTGAAAGTATAGAGTTATTAAAAGATAACGGAGATGGAACAAAACAATATGCTATTACATCAAAACAAGATACAGATTTAAGAAAAAAACTATTTGAGATATTACCAAAAGAAGAAATAACAATATTTGAACTTAAGAAAACAGAAAACACTTTAGAAGATGCATTTATAAAATTAATTGATACAGAGAAGGAGGATGAAAATTAATGTTGGCAATATTGAAAAAAGAATTAAAAACCTATTTTTTATCTCCAATAGGATATATAACTATAGGTATATTTTTAGCGTTATATAGCTTATTTTTCTATTTAACGGCTATTAATTATGGAACAGCTGATTTAGGAAACTTATATTATGCAACAGCGAGATATGGTTTATTATTAATGACTCCTCTTCTTACTATGAGATTGTTTGCTGAAGAAAGAAAAAATGGAACAGAACAATTATTATTAACTTCACCAAGAAGTATAACATCTATTGTATTAGGAAAATTTTTTGCTGCAGTTGCAATTGTTTTAATAACACTAATAATTTCAATAATGTATTTTGTTATAGTAAGCTTTTTTGGAAAGGCAAGTATAGTAGTAGTTCTTGTAAATATACTTGGATTTTTATTACTTGCAATGGCAGCTATATCAATAGGAATGTTTGCATCAAGCATTACTGAAAATCAAATTATAGCTGCAATAATAACAATAGGTGCATTGGTTATTCCATGGTTTTTACCAGATATAGATATTGCTTTTTCAAGTATAAATTTAATGGATAAATTTATGAAATTCCCATACGGAATAATATCTATTACAGATGTTGTAGGCTTAATATCATTTACAGTTATGTTTGTACTATTAACTATATTATTCTTAAAAAGAAGAAAAACTGTAAAATAGAAAGGAAGGGATTATTTTGGGGAAGAAAGAAAAAAAAGTGAACAAAGAAAACAATGAGAATAAAGATTTAGAAGTTATAAAGAAAAAAGAGAGAAAGTTTTCTAGAGAACTTTTAAAAAAATGGCTAAGTAGAACATCATATACTATAATTATGACTATGGGAATTATAGCAATCTGTGTTGGTGTAAACTTATTAGTGCAAAAACTTAACATATCAGATATAGACTTGTCTACAAGCAAGATGTACAGTTTATCAGAATCATCAAAAGCGGTAATAAAAGATATAAATAAAGAAGTGAAAATTGTATTAATAAATATGCAAGATAATCAAATGGTAATAGATTTTTCAAATAAATACAAAAAAGAAAATAAAAACATTGTAGTTGAGGAAGTTAATGATATTAAGCAAAGACCAGATTTAACAAGTAAATATGGTTTGCAAGATACAGATTCAGCAATACTAATTCAATCAGGAAGTAGAGAACAAATACTTTCAAGCAATGATATATACACATATGATTATACAACAGGTGAAGAAAAGAGTATAATAGAAGAATCTATGACAAATGCTTTAGTAGATGTGTCAATAGATGAAAAAACGAAGGTATACTATTTAACAGGTCATGAGCAATATTCAACAGAATATTTATATTATTTTATGGAAGACTTAAAAAATGAGGCAAATGATGTAGAAGATTTAGATTTATTAACTAAAGGAAAAGTGCCAGATGATTGTGCAACACTTATGATAACTAGCTTGAGAGATGATTTAAAAGAGGTAGAAAGAGATGCAATTTTAGATTATATAAAAAAAGGTGGAAAGATAGCAATTTTTTCAGATCCTAATATAAGTAAAATATCATTACCAAATTTCCAAAAAGTTTTAGATCAATATGGTGTTAGCATTTCAGAAGGAGTAATGTTAGAACAAGATTCAAGTAAAATGTTAGCAGATTCTCCATCTGTAATATTAGCAGATGTTAATCAAAGTTCAAGTGTAACAGGTAGTATAAACATGAATATGAATGTATGCTTCATGAATGCTGGTAAATTAATATTTAAAACAGATGAAGAATTAGAAAAATTAGGAGTACAAACTGAAACTTTAGTAACAACATCAGAAAAATCTTTTTATAGAAACGATGTAACTATACAAGATACTAAAAAGGTAGCTGGTGAACAAGAAGGGTCAGAAACTGTAGGTGCATTATTAGTAAAGAAAATAGATGATGATACTTCATCAAAATTAATTATTTATGCAAATAATGTGTTTGTATCAAATATACCGATAGAAGTTAGTTCTGGATATGTAATGTATGCTTTAGATTTTTATAACAATGGAGATTTAGCATTAAATTCAATAGCATATTTAACAGATAGAGATGATATTATAATAGTAAGAAAAGATACAGAGCAAACTTCATATACTTTAACAGAGCAACAAAAAACA
>CANQHH010000141.1 GCA_947623615.1 uncultured Clostridia bacterium
TATATATTGTTGGAAAAGTATTGAAAAACAGAGAGATGGAGGAGATACAATCTTTAATAAAAAGGTTTATAGATGTACCAATAGAATTTGATAGTCCTAAAGTGTTGGGACTACATGGAATAAAAAAGAGTTTTTACAAAGAAATTGCAACATCTGAAACTAAATTTCATAAAGGATCTTTAAGATCAGGAAAAAGAATGGAATTTGAAGGTAGTATAGTATTGATAGGAGATGTAAATCCAGGAGCTGAAATAGTTGCAGGAGAAAATATAATAATATTAGGAGAATTAAGAGGTTTAGCACATGCAGGAGCAAAAGGAAATAGAGATGCAATAATAGAAACTGTTTCAATACGTACAACACAAATAAGAATTGCAGATGTTATAAAAGAAATAGAAAAAAATGATGAAGAAGAAGGAGAAATAGAAAGAATAAAAACATCTGCATATGTAAATGAAAAAGGAGAATTAATATTAGAATAGTAAAGAGACGCCTAAAAAAGGGCGTCTTTTAACTTATCAATAGAAGCAATAAGGATATAAATAAATATTGGTCTTGAACACCTTCATTATATAAAAAGAAAATTAAACAAATAAGTAATATGTCATCAAAGTATAATTTTATTCCGAAAATTTCAAATAATATATCATCATTTTTTTCTACATTATTATATGAAGTAGAAGGGGGAGGTTCTTTAATGGCAAAATCACTATCTGTAAAGGATTTATGTGAATTGCTATAATTTGTTTTTTTATAATTTATATGAGGATTATAATATCTTCTATTGAAACCATAAAATGGAGGATTGTATATCATTTTTTATTATCACCACCCAATGGACCGTAGCATCTCAAATACTTTTCCCATATTGAAAAGTGAAATGTATTGATCAACTTTTTCTTTTCTACTTTCTTTTAAGTAAGGTTTCAAGGATTTTAATAAGTTTGCACGTGGATCATCTTTACTAGATTTCATAGAATCCATTATCTTTTTCATTTTCATAATTGTATTTATGTCAAATTCTGTAGAGGTATTGTCTTCAGAGTTAGAAGACATATCTTGAATATCATTATTTGCGGAATTATTGTTAGAATTAGCAAAATTATTCATCATATTCCTTATGTCACTAGGGATTTCGTTGTTTTGAATCATGTTATTTAATTGATTAATAATATTAGACATATCTTCACTCATAATAGCCTCCTGATTAATTTTTAGTATTCTTTTTAATTTCATTTATAATATTATCAGCTTGTTTTGAATTAAGCATCTTGCTAACCTTGTCTAGGTTGCTTTCTAAGTCTTTTTTATCCATTTTTGAAAGCATATTCATAAGCTTAGCCATATCCATTTTATCATTCATTAAATCACCTCGATATAATATATGCTATATAGTATTCTAATTTGATAAAAATGTGATAAAAAAACAGAAGGTAATTTAAAAAAAAGTTTAGGGATATAGGCAATTCGGGCATGTTATGCTATAAAAAAAGTAAAAAGTGGTAGAATTATACATAAAAGGTTGTTAAAAATAACCAAAACCATTGAAAAAAGCGAGGAAATGTCGTATAATATATAGTGAGAGATAATGAAAAGAGGAGGTTACTATGGACAAATTATTAAGAAAATTAGTTTCCATATTATTGATAATAACCTTAACAGGTGCTAATTTATCAATATTAGGGATGTATGGAATAGCATATGCCGTAAGTGACATGGAATTATCAGAACAATCAACTGTAACTCAAAATAAGAATGTAGAATTTAATGCATTTTTTGAGGGAGGAGGACATACTAGAACAGAACTTACTGATAGTACGGATGCTAGGTTATTTTTAAATATTAAAGTAAAAAATTCAGGATATTTAAAAAATGCTGAAATAGTATTTAATAATGCGAACTTTAAAATAAGAGAAGAACTTACTGATAGTAATGTAGAATCAACAGACATTGAAAATAATAAGATATTATTAAAACAAATAAATAATGGTTCAGATGTAACAATAGAAGTTCCAATATCAATACTTAATAATGATGAAGTCTTACCAGATAATTTCAATAAGGTAAGTACTACAAGTTTCAGTGGAATGTATGTAGATGCTAAAGGTGAGCAAAATTTAGTTTCAAAAGAAATTTCTAATAAATTATCATGGAATGCAATGGTACAAATTGCACTAAAAACAGAAATGACAAAATATGTGCCATTTATACTTGAAGGAAAATCAGGTGTAATGATGCAAGCCAAAATACAGTCTGGTATTGAAGAAAACAAATTACCCATAAAATCAACTAATATAGAAGTACAAGTACCACAAATAAATGGAATCATGCCAACTAGTATAGCAGTATTAGCTAATAGTATTAAAGCAACAAATGGAGGAGAAAATGGCATAGATTTTACTGAGCAAAATTATGTTTATAATAATGAAACAGGAATAGTAACCATTTCAATGAATAATAAATCTGATATGGTATCATGGTTAAAAGGTGTTCAAGATGAATACTTAGTTACATTTATTTTTGAAGGACAAGAAATGTACGAGTATGCAAATATGAATGGAATACAAGTGAATTCTCAAGTACATTCAACTATAGAGGTATATAATGGAAATCAAACTATATTAGATAAAACAGAAATAATGCAATTTACTGGAAAGCAAAAAATGGGAGATATAGAAGATGTTAATATAGAATTACCACAAAGAGTTAGTAAAGGCTATATGTATTCAAATTATTCATCTGAAATAAAAAATGAAACTCCATATGAAGTAAAATACACAGCTACAGTAAATAGTGCAAGTTTAACAGAAAAAATGGAATTAATACAAAAGGCAGATAGATTTGTAAATGCAGAAGGTATAGAAATTCCAACAGAAATAGCAGGAAGTCAATGTGTATATAATAAAGTTATAAAAATAAATGAAAGTATATTTGATAAAATACTAGGAATGGATGGAGTAATTGAAGTCTATAATATCGATGGTATAACAAAATTAGGAGAAATAACTAAAGACACCGAAAGAGATGAAAGAGGAAATTATTTTATAGATATTTCAGATAAAAACAATAGTCAATTAATATTTAGAACAAGTAAACCAATTACAGAAGGAAATTTAATTATATACATAGAAAAAGCAATAAAATCAAATATCAGTTATGCAGAAAAGCAAGTACAAACATTTAAAGGATTAATTTCAGAGATAGAAGAAAAAACAAATACATCATCAGTAGTAGCA
Organism: uncultured Clostridia bacterium; assembly: GCA_947623615.1. Taxonomy (GTDB): domain Bacteria; phylum Bacillota; class Clostridia; order TANB77; family CAG-508; genus CALXVA01. Next base: position 3,237 of record CANQHH010000141.1, read on the forward strand.
AAAATGCAAATGATGTTAGAAGAACCTACATCAGTAGCAGAGGTAACTGTAAATAAAACAGATTTAACTACAGTTGTAGAAAATGAAAATGTTGAAATAAGAGCAGTACTAAATACATCAACAGAATATAATGCGTTATATAAAAATCCTACTTTAAAAATTAAGTTACCAGATAGCATAAGCAGAGTAGAACTTAATAAAATAGATGTTATTATGGCAAATGGATTAAGTATAAAAGGTATACCAGAAATAAAAATGGAAAATGGTGTGCCAGTAATAAATGTTAAATTAGAAGGAATGCAAAAGGATTATACAATTGATGCTGAATATAAAGGAACAATAGTTGTATTAAATACAGACATAACATTAAAAGAATTAACACC
>CANQHH010000142.1 GCA_947623615.1 uncultured Clostridia bacterium
GGTAGACGTGGAAGACCAGTTACAGGAGCTGGAAATAGAGCATTAAAATCATTATCAGATTTATTAAAAGGAAAACAAGGACGTTTCAGACAGAACTTACTAGGAAAACGTGTTGATTATTCAGGTCGTTCAGTTATAGTTGTAGGACCAGAATTAAAAATATATCAATGTGGTTTACCAAAAGAAATGGCTGTAGAGTTATTTAAACCATTTGTTATGAGAGAATTGGTAGGACGTGGAATAGCTCATAATATAAAAAATGCAAAAAGAATGGTTGAAAGATTACGTCCAGAAGTTTGGGATATCTTAGAAGATGTTATAAAAGATCATCCAGTAATGTTAAACCGTGCTCCAACACTACACAGGTTAGGAATACAAGCATTTGAGCCTGTTCTAGTTGAAGGTAGAGCAATAAAACTACATCCATTAGTTTGTACAGCATTTAATGCAGATTTTGATGGTGACCAAATGGCTATTCACGTACCTCTTTCACCAGAGGCACAATCAGAAGCAAGATATTTAATGTTATCAGTAAATAACTTGTTAAAACCACAAGATGGTAAGCCAGTTACAGTACCAACACAAGATATGATATTGGGTGCATATTATTTAACAATGGAAGTAGAAGGCGAAAAGGGAGAAGGAAATTATTTCTCATCTCCTGATGAAGCAGTTATGGCTTATGCAAACCATGAATTAGGAGTACATGCTAAAATTTTTGTAAGAATTTCTAAAGAGATTGATGGAGAAATGAAAAGCAAAAAGGTTGAAACAACAGTTGGAAGACTTATATATAATGAAGGAATTCCACAAGACTTAGGATTTGTAGATAGAACAAATCCAGAGACTATGTTTGATCCAGAATTGAATTTTACAATTATGAAAAAGAATCTAGGAAAAATTATTGCTAAATGTATAAATGTTCATGGATTAAGCAAAACAGCAGAATTGCTTGATTATATCAAAGCAACAGGTTATAAATATTCTACAATAGCAGGAATGACAGTATCAGTTGAAGATGTTAAAGTACCACCCGCTAAAAAAGATATATTAGAAGATGCAAATAAAGAAGTAGAAACAGTTTTAAAACAATATAAACGTGGTTTGATAACAGATACAGAAAGATATAATTCAGTAATCAAAATTTGGGAAAAGGCAACAGATAAAGTTACTGATGCAATGAAAGATAATTTTGATAGATTAAATCCAGTGTACATGATGTCAGAATCAGGAGCAAGACGGAAATATAAATCAGTTAAGACAAATTGCAGGTATGCGTGGACTTATGGCAAGTACAACAGGTAAAACAGTAGAAATACCAATAACATCATCATTTAGGGAAGGATTAGATGCATTAGAGTACTTTATTTCTGCTCATGGAGCAAGAAAAGGTTTGGCAGATACAGCGTTAAGAACAGCAGACTCTGGATATTTAACAAGAAGACTTGTTGATGTTTCACAAGATATAATCGTAAGAGAGCATGATTGTGGAACACATGAGGGAATTGAAATATCAGACATAAAAGATGGAAATCAAGTTGTAGAGAAAATGACAGAAAGACTAATAGGAAGATATCCATTAGAAGACGTAATTCATCCAGAAACAAAAGAAGTAATTGTTGATACTAACACATTGATTACAGAAAATATTGCGGAAGAGATTATAAATGCCGGAATTACACACCTAAAAGTACGTTCAGTATTAGGATGTAGAACAAAACATGGTGTATGTAGTAAATGTTATGGAATGGGCTTAGCGACACGTGAAGAAGTTAATATAGGAGAATCAGTTGGTATTATTGCTGCACAATCAATTGGTGAGCCAGGAACACAGCTTACAATGAGAACAATTCACTCTGGAGGTGTTGCAGGTGTTGCAGATATTACTCAAGGTCTTCCAAGGGTTGAAGAGTTATTTGAAGCAAGAAAACCAAAAGGATTAGCAATTATATCTGAAATAGATGGTGTTGTTAAAATATCAGAAGAGAAGAACAATAAACAAGTTATTATAACATCTAAAGATGATTCAAAAACATATACAATACCATTTGGATCAAAATTACGTGTAAAAGAAGATGATGAAGTTAAAGCAGGTCAGCCTTTAACAGAAGGTTCAATAAATCCTAATGAAATACTTCTAATTAATGGCGCAGAGGGTGTTTATCAATATCTTATCCAAGAAGTACAAAAAGTATATAGAAATCAAGGTGTTGATATAAATGATAAACATATTGAAGTAATTGGAAGACAAATGTTAAAGAAAGTTAGAGTTGAAGATAATGGAGATACATCTCTTTTTGCTGGTTCTTTAGTTGATATACATGATGTTGAAACAGAGAATGAAAAAGCAATAGCAGAAGGAAAGAGACCAGCAACATATAAACGAGTATTATTAGGTATCACAAAAGCATCTTTAGCAACTGAAAGTTTCTTATCAGCAGCATCATTCCAAGAGACAACAAGAGTACTTACAGAAGCAGCAGTTAAAGGAAAAGTTGACGAATTAATAGGATTAAAAGAAAATGTTATAATTGGTAAGTTAATCCCTGCAGGAACAGGTTTAAATATGTATAAAAAGATTCATATTAGTACAGAAAAGAAAGAAGAACCTATAGAAGGTGAGATGGCAGAAAAAAGTGAAGAAGCGTTAATAGAGGATACAGCAGTAGAATAAAAATGAAATGGAGCGCAAGTATATATTGCTAAAAAATGCAAAATATATATTTGAGTTCCATTTTTTTTTAATAGGAAACTGGCTTTGACCACTTAATTTTGCGTACACTAATTATCTTAAAATTACGTTAACTTGACAAAACAAAGGGAAAAATAGTACAATATATATTGTTATAAAAGGAGATTATTATGTATCATAATAAAAAAGTATTAGAAAAGATTGTTTCGAAAACAAAGATATATTTAATAATAATTGCAATTTTAATGATATTTATTTGTGCGCAAAATAAAAATTATATAATTCCATCTGTATTGATATATATATTAATAGTTATATATTCATATTGGACAAACAATAAAGGGCAAGAGGAATTATCAGAACACATAAAAAACTTAACATTTAGTTTAGACAAAGTAGCTAAAATTGCTTTAGTAAATTCGCCATTTCCACTGATTATTGCAGAAGTAAATGGTAATTTGATTTTTAGAAATACAAAATTTAATGAAGAATTTGCTAATATAGACATTAACAATTATTTGAAAAATATATTAAAGGATGTTAAAGCTGAGTTAAAAAACAAAAAAGAGAAAGAGAAAATTGTTGATGAGATTCAAATAGATAAAAAAACATATAAAATATATGGTGAATATACTCCATTAAAAGGGCAATATGTATTAACTATATATTTTATAGATAACACAAAATTATTGAGCTTAGAAAAACAAATAGATGAAATGGACTCATATATTGGACTTATAATGGTAGACAATTATGATGAAGTTATACAAAGAATAAGAGATGATGAAAAACCACAGGTAATTGCTACAATTGAGAAGAAAATATATGATTGGGCATCTGATTTTAATGGTTTAATTTTAAAATTAGAAAGAGATACATTTGTTGGTATTTTTGAGAAAAAATACATCAAGCAAATAGAGGA
>CANQHH010000143.1 GCA_947623615.1 uncultured Clostridia bacterium
TAATGGAATTGATATAATTAAAGAAACTATAACTATTGCTATATAACTTTTAATTTTCTCCTTCATTTTTCTCTCCAACTTTTTTTATTTTAAAATAAATTATATACGCTATAAATGCTATAAATGCAATTAATGATATTATATATGAAACCGTTTCAATTGTAGTTCCTTTATATTCTAAAGTAATTTTACCAGACTCTACATCTTCTGGTAGAGTTACACTCACAAAACCATTTTCAGATTCTGTAATTTCTAAATTTTTTGTATTTGAATTTGCATCTAATGTAACAACATATCCTGGATAAAATAAATACGGTAATTCAAGCATAGTATCTTTCTTTCCGTTTTTTAGCTCAAAACTTAAATCTAATGCATATTTATTTTCATTGTAAACATCTGCACTTCCTTGCAAAATGTACACTCTATCTTCTCTTGTTTTCATATATGTAGATTGTTTATTAATAGCATTAACTGGAAGATATTCTCTATTTACACCCATGTGTGATATTATTGGGTTTTCTATTCTTTCTTTTTCATACACTTTATCTGCTCCCGGATTTACTACCTGATATGCTCTTAACTCAAAAACAGTAAATATTCCAATAAATACAATAATCAATCCATAAATTATATATTTTATATTTTCCTTTTTTATTTTTTCAACTAAACAACATACATTCATTGCTAAAACAGGTGATAAGAAAAACATTGCAAAACCAACTAATCTCCATGGGAATTGAATATTGTTTAATAATTGTGGCATATATAACCATGGGAAATATTTTGTACACATAAACATGCATACGATTCCCATAATAAGATAAGTTAAATAAAAATCTTTATTTTTCTCATTAACATGTTGAAATGCTAATATAGTGATACATAACATTACTAATGTAGGTATACCTATAACAAATGAAACCGGATTCTCTGCTACCTTATCTTTGATAAATTGCCATGGTTCAATTGCTACACTTTGAGTATAATTTCCATCAGTTTTCATCAAATTTGATTTAAATATTGCATAATCTGCTTTACTATTAAACTCTAGCATTGGTATAATGAAAAAAGCAGAAATAAGTAATATAACTATTACATTAAAAATACATTTTTTTATTACTTCTTTTTTCAAGAATTTCTTTATATTAAACAAAATATATATTACACAAAATAGAGCAATATATATAGTTGATATTGTATGTGAAAGCATTAAACCTATTGCACCTATTGCTATATAGAAATGCTTTTTTCCATCGCCATTTAATAAATTATATAGACCTTGGAAAACAATAGGCATAAATACAAATGCTGTAAATTCACCTATTGCAAATCTATTAAACATATCTTCTAATCTATAAGGAAATACCATATAAATTATAGCTGATAAAAATGATATTTTCTTGTTTTTAGTAACCTCGTTTACAAAATTATACATAAATATTCCAGATATAGATACAGTAAGTGCCGAAAATACTTTTAACCCTGATGCATAGCTTCCTAGCATCTTACTAATAATATATGGTATAAATGTAACTAATGGCGGATAAAAAACTGTCATGCTATATCCAAAATTTCTGCAGAAAAATGGAGTCAACAAAAACGGAAAACCTCCATCTGAAAAAGCGTTTTGTAAACTAATAAGCCTCAATAAATGTATAAAACCATCATCACTATCTCTCAATTGTAGCCAAAAAAAAGGTATGCAAATTACAAGACCTATAATAAATAACATAGCATAATGCATTTTCCTGTTCTTCATTAATTCAACTATTTTTCTCATTTGTATACTCCTTTAATATGTTATTTTTCCATTTAACAAATCGTCATTCTCAACCCATTCTTGCACATCAATTACACTATATCCATCTTCATTTTCTTCTCTAACAATAACTCTGTCTATACCAGAATTTATAATCATCTTTCTACACATCTGACATGAACTTGCACCTGTTTCATATTCATTTGTATCTGGATTATATAAAACAAGATATAGCGTTGCTCCTAGCATGTCTTGTCTCCTAGCACTGATTAATGCATTTTGTTCAGCATGAACAGATCTACATGCATCATAGCCACTATGCCTTATATCTGGAAAAAACTTCTTTTTACAACAATAACCTAAATCTGTACAATTCTTTCTCCCTCTAGGTGCACCATTATATCCTGTTGAAATTATCTCATCATTATTTACTATAACACAACCTACATGTTTTCTTAAACATGTACTTCTCTCTGCTACAGTTTTTGCTATGTTTAAATAATAATTTATTTTGTCTATTCTTTTTTCCATTCATATCATCTCGCTTTCTAATTCTTTGAATATACTATCAAACTTTGTCTATTTTTGCAAGTATTATGTTTGTAAGACATTACTTTTTTGCAAAACAAAAACAGCATATATAAATGCTGTTTTGATACATGATATATATTAATTTTCTATTTTTTTAGCAACTACTTCTTTTCCATTATAGTATCCACAATTAGGACATACTCTATGTTGCTTTATAAGTTCATGACAATGTGAACATTCAACTAAATTTTGATTTTCTAGTTTCCATGTTGATCTTTTAGAATGTGTTCTTGCTTTAGACCATCTTCTTTTTGGTTGTGCCATCTATACTCCCCCCTCGACCTGTTATCTACTGTATATATCTAGTTTCATATCATCTCTTATTTGATACTATCAAATTATACTAATTTTTTTATCTATTGTCAATAGTTATATTGATTTTTTCAGGAGTTTTTACTCATTTTATTATATTCTTACTTTAATTTTCCATAATACATATCACTAAAAATTCCGTTTTTTTCAATTAATTCCTCAAATTTGCCACTTTCTTCTATTTTACCTTTATTTAATACTATTATTTTATCACAATTCTTTAAGGTTGTTAATCTATGAGCAATTGATATAATTGTTGTATTATTTTCTTTTTGCATTTTCTCTATTTCAGTTTGTATATATTTTTCAGATGTATTATCTAATGCAGATGTTGCTTCATCTAAAAACAATATTTTTGGTTTTCTTAAAAATATTCTTGCTATTGCTATTCTTTGTCTCTGACCTCCTGATAAATTATTTCCGCCTTCTGATATTTGCGACTCAAACTTGTCTGGTAATTCATTTATATAATCATAAATATATGCTCTTTTAGCTGCTTGCTCTACTTCTTCCATTGATACTTCTCTATCTAAACCATAACAAATATTTTCATAAATTGTCCCTGCAATTAAAAATGGACTTTGTGGAACTAACGCAACTATTTCTGCTATTTCTTTTCTTGTTAAACTATTTACATTTTTCGAATCAACAATTATAGTTCCGTCTCCTCTTTCTAGTTTACTTATTGCTTTTATTAATGACGATTTACCACAACCGCTTGGACCTGCTATTCCTAAAAACATACCTTTATCTATTGATAAATCAAGGTTATCTAATATCACTTTATTCTTATCTTCATTATAATAAAACATTAGATTTTTTATGTCTATAATATAATCTGTTTTTACCTCTTCACTTTTAGCTGATATTTCTCTATATGAGAAATCATTAGGTATCTCTACCATTTTAAAGAAATCTGTAGCTAAAACTGTACACTCA
>CANQHH010000144.1 GCA_947623615.1 uncultured Clostridia bacterium
ATTATTAAAACATATAAATAAAAATGATAAATTAAAAAATTTTAATAAGAAAGGTAAAAGATTTTCTAATAATAAAAATGTAAAAAAAGGTAGATTTAAATTTACTCAAATAAGTGATTATTTATAAGAAAAGTGGCTTCGCCAAATGTGAAATAATTGCTTCTCAATTATTTCACGCTCCAAGGTAACTTAACCTTGTTGTATAGCAAAAATCTTCGATTTTTACTATACAATAAGATAGAAAAAAGAAGTATGTGATTATACATACTTCTTTTTTTAGAAATTAAATTATATAATCAGTTCCTAAAATTATTGTTATGTCTGTAGTGCCACTTGATTGTCCCATTGTTATACTGTCTGTATCTAAAATATTATACATATCATTTTTTGTATCTTCAGATACATCTCTTCTATTTATTATTGTTGTTTTACTTGTTTTTGTAGTTTTGGCAGTTTTTGTAACTTTGTAACCTGCTGCTTTTAATTCTGATACTACTTCTGATAAATTGTTACTATTACCGCTTCCATTTAATATTTCTATATTGATATTTGAATTATCCGCTTCTTTAGTTTCAGTTGATTCAGATTCATCTGACTTTTCTGCTCCTTCAACTGACTCAGTATTTGATATTGTGTTTCCATCTTCACTATCATCTTCTGATGGCTGATTATAAAATAACTTGTTTATTACATTCTCTGTTTCATCTTCATCTACTGAATAGATCCAAACACCATTTGTAAGAACTGCTTTTCCTGGCAATTTGTCAGTTTTTAAATTATCAACATTAAAGTTTACTGCATATGGTACATAATCTTTTACATCATCAACATTTAAATTGGTTTCTACATACTTTTTAGCTATATCTATGAATCCTGGTATTTTTGTTACATTTGAAGGTACTAAAGTTTGTTTAGCAAGTGCTGTTAAGAATGCTCTTTGTGTTCTCATTCTTCCTATATCCTCTGTTCCATAACTTGATGGATATGTTGTACCATTGCTATTATGTCTAAAACGTACAACCTGCTCTGCTTTATCTCCATCTAGCTTTTGCTCACCTTTTTCTAAATGTATATGTAATCCTTGTTTATTATCATCATAATTCATGTTTATTGGTACATCAAATGTTACTCCACCTATTTCATCTACCAATTTTTTCAATGCTTCTGTATCTACCATTACATAATATTTAACATCTATTCCTGTTATTTTTCTTACTTTTTCTAATACATTTTCTGCACCTGTTTGATATACTGCATTTATCTTATCCCATGCGGTAGCTCTACTTTCACTCTCACCAATAAATGTATCCCTAGGAATAGATAACATCGACGCTTCTTGCGTTTTTGGATCATATGATGCTAATATTAAAGTATCTGTTAAATTCTGACTTTTTCCTAATATTAAACAATACATTTTTGGTAGTTTCTCTACAGTAGTTCTATCATGCCCTAAAGTAGTTGCTAGCATTCCTGCTAAGCCTCCACCATTCATATGTACTTTGTATGCAAATACTCCACCTGCTATTAACAATATAACTAATAACACTAGTAAAACTTTTTTTACTTTTCCACCTTTTCTTTTCTTTTCTTTGGTTTTTTTGCTATTTTTCAAGATTTTTCACTCCTATTTTTTCAAAGTCTTTAATAGTATACCAAATTTTATTTAATATGGCAATATATTTCGCAAAAACTTACTAAATATATTAAAATATAATATTAAGTAATAAATTATTATTATACATTTGATTTCCAATATATGATTTATCTATGTTTTGAACTAATTTTCCACTTGTCATTGGAGCTATAAAAGATATTATCGCAAATATTACATAAGTTATTATTAAACCTTCTAATGCACCATATATAACTCCTCCACCTTTGTCAAATTGCTTTATAACTGGTAATTTTGATATTAAACTTGTTATAAATTGTAGCAATATTAATAATATTTTTGCAATAATGAATAATGCCATCCATGTTCCAACTTTTACTATCATTTGTGATACTTCTTTTGATAAAGTATCTGCAATTGTTGTTTTTGCACTGTTTGCTGTCTCTTCTATCCTTTTATTTATGTAATCATTTATTACAACTGGCATATTATTCTGTGTTGTACCATTTGGGCTCACTATCGTATCTCTTATGGTTTTTTCTATATTATCATCTATTTTTGTATTTTTTATAACAAAGTTAGAAGTTGGTATAAACAATACAAATGCTATAATTATAGACAAAACAAATGATAATATTTTTATAAGAGACCCTGTTAACCCTCTCACATATCCTATAGCTATACATATTAAAATAAATGCTACTATTACTAAATCTATAATTATTGACACATACCTCACCTCCCCTTTACAAATTAATTATTTCTACTTTATCTGCATATATTATTCCTGCTATATTATTAGAAATTATTACTTTTTGAATATCTTGCGAAGATGTATATTTTTTTATTAGCCATCCACTGGTATTTATAAATTCTACACTTTGTCCTAAATTTATTGCTAATATGTCATTATAGTTTTCTATATCCTTTACTACCCCTTCTACAGCATATACTACTTCTTTTTTGCTTTCTGTATTCATCATTTCAATAGACGTATCTGCTGTGAAAAAGCCTGTCGACTTTTCAATTGCTCTGTATACATAATTATTCAAATTTATATCTGCAATATCTATTTTTTTATCGTCCTCTTCTAAATCCATTATCTTTTCATCTTCATTATTTGTAATAACATGTATAGAATCATCATATATACATACCAATCTGTTCTTTCCTTGGTACTCTATATTAGTTACTAAACTATTAGATGGTGCTTTATACTTATACACTACAGAATCCGAAGGATTCTCCTTTGCTTTTTCCACTGATACCACCTTTATTACAGATTGTATTATTGTACCTGATGTGTTAATCTCTGCAAATGATAAATATTCATTATCTGGTGAAATGCAAGCATCTTGAGCTGTTGTTCTTGCTAAATATATTTTAAATAGTTCATTTCCTTTTTCATCAAATGTAATTATAACAGATTTATGTGTTGTTCCTGTAATTACTGCTGTTACATAACCTTTATTATTTACATCTATTTTACTTACGTTTCCATCTAATTCTTTTTCCCACACAATTTCCGAATTAGATATTAAATAAGTTTTAGGACTTCCCTTTTCACTAATTGCAAGATATTTATCACTAACATCATATATAGGATTACTTACTTCTACTGCTAATTCAGACTCTATGTTTCCTGAAGAATTGTATTGCTTCAATGAATTTTCCGCTAATACACAAATATGCCTATTATATGCCATTACATTTATATTAGAATCATAATCTAGTTGTATTGATGCTAATTTTTCAGAAGTAACATTTTTTCTAAAAAAATATCTATCCATAAAATTTCTAAAAGGCTCATGACACGAATATACAATATACACTATTCCTACTATCATGATAATAAGTATTATTGTAATCATTATAAATTTTTTCTTTTTTGATGTTTTGGGAGTTTTATTTAAGTTTTCCAGATCTATAATAT
>CANQHH010000145.1 GCA_947623615.1 uncultured Clostridia bacterium
ACAGATGAAATGTATGTACAGGGAATGAGTTCATCATTACCAGAAGACGTTCAAATAGCTATGTATAGGACGATTCCAGGTTTAGAACATGTTGAGTTTACAAGACCTGCTTATGCAATAGAATATGATTGTATTGATCCATCTGAATTAAAATTATCATTAGAACATAAAAAAATAGATGGTATGTTTTTCGCAGGTCAAATTAATGGTACATCAGGATATGAAGAAGCTGCAGCTCAAGGAATTATTGCAGGAATTAATTCTGGAAGGAAATTGCAAGGAAAAGAACCAGTTATATTGGATAGATCTCAAGCATATATAGGTGTTTTAATTGATGATATTGTAACAAAAGGGACTAATGAACCATATAGAATGATGACCTCAAGAGCTGAATATAGGCTACTTTTGAGGCAAGACAATGCAGATTTAAGGCTAACACAAATAGGATATGAAGTTGGACTTATTTCTGAAGAAAGATATAACAATTTTTTAGAAAAAAAGAAGAATATAGAAGAAGAAATTATACGTTTAAAAGGATTAACGGTAAAACCTACAGAAAAAGTAAATGAATTTTTAGTAAAAAATAATTCTTCTACAATATCAAATGGAATAAAAATGGCAGAATTATTAAAAAGAACAGAACTTACATACGAGAAATTAGCAGAAATAGATGAAGATAGACCGAATTTGTCAAGAGATGTATGTGAAGAAGTAGAAATTCAGATAAAATATGAGGGATATATTAAATTACAAGAGGCACAGGTAGAAAAATTCAAAAAATTAGAGAGAAAAATGCTACCAGCAGATATCGATTACAATAAAATAAAAGGATTAAGAATAGAAGCAATGCAAAAATTGGATAAAATAAAACCAACATCAGTTGGCCAAGCATCAAGAATATCAGGGGTTTCACCAGCTGATATATCAGTTTTATTAATATATTTAGAGCAAATAAAAAAATAATTATTATATGGAGGAAAAATGGATCAAAAAGAATTTTTTAAAAAAATATCAATTAAATCTGAGAAAATAGGAATTAATTTAGATGAGCAAAAATCGGATAAGCTATATAATTATATGAATTTATTATTAAAATGGAATGAAAATATAAATTTAACAGCGATAACAGATAAAGATGAGATAATTTTAAAGCATTTTATAGACAGTTTAACGATTAATAAGTATATAAAAAGCAATGATATGGTTATGGATATTGGCACAGGGGCAGGGTTTCCGGGAATTCCACTAAGAATTATGAATGATGATAATAAAATAATACTTGTAGATTCATTAAATAAAAGAATAAATTTTTTGAATGAAGTATGTAATGAATTAAATTTAGAAAATGTAGAATGTATACATTCTAGAGCAGAGGATCTTGCATGTAAAAAGGAGTATAGAGAGAATTTAGATGTTGTTGTATCAAGGGCAGTAGCGAGGTTAAATATTTTATTGGAATATATGTTACCTTTTGTAAAAGTAGGAGGTAAATGTATATGTATGAAAGGTCCAAATATAAGTGAAGAGCTAAATGAAGCAACTAATGCAATAAAAATACTAGGGGGAAAGATTGAAAAAATAGAAAAAGTGATATTGCCAGAAAGTGATATGGAAAGAAATATTGTTATTATAAGTAAGGAAAAAACAACTCCTAGTAAATATCCAAGAAAATCAGGAGTTCCATCTAAACAACCAATTTTATAAAGATTTAATTAGAGATTCACTTTTGTGCGATAAAAAAGCGAATCTCTATTACTGTGTAAAAGACCGCAATTACAGGCTTTCAAGAGATTATTTTGGTATAACTTTTAAATTAAATTATACAAGAAAAATCTTTGACTTTTCTTTAATTTTTTCTTGACATATTAGCGATTATTTTATATGATTAATATGTTAATTTTTTATATATGGAGATAAACAAATGGGAAAAATAATATCAATAGCAAATCAAAAGGGTGGAGTAGGAAAAACTACAACCTCAGTAAATTTAAGTACATTACTTGCCAAAAAAGGAAAAAAGGTTTTAATGATAGATGCAGATCCACAAGGTAATGCATCAAGTGGAATAGGTATAGATAAAGAAGTTGAATTGTCTTTTTACAATATATTAATAGACGATACTGCAATGAAAGATGTTGTCATAAAGACTAATTATAAAAACTTATTTGTATGTCCATCTAATATAAACCTTGCAGGAGCTGAGGTCGAGCTTGTATCAGTTGAGTCAAGAGAATATAAATTAAAAGAAAAATTAGATATAGTAAAAGATGAATATGATTTTGTAATAATAGATTGTCCACCATCTTTAGGACTTATAACATTAAATGCTTTTACAGCATCAGACAGTGTATTGATACCTGTACAATGTGAATATTATGCATTAGAGGGATTAGGGCAACTTATTAATACTATAAATTTGGTAAAAAAACATCTAAATAAAAACATTGAAATAGAGGGAGCATTGCTTACAATGTATGATATTAGAACTAATTTATCAAATCAGGTAGTAAAAGAAGTAAAAAAGTATTTTAATGATAAAGTATACAAAAATGTAATTCCAAGAAATGTAAAATTGAGTGAAGCACCAAGTTATGGAATGCCTATTTCTATGTATGATCCAAGGTCAAAAGGGGCAAAGAGTTACGATAAATTTGTAAAAGAGTTTTTAAAGAATAATGAAAATAATTCAAAAGGAAAGCATGCAATGTAGTAAAAAAAGTTAAAAAGGAGTGGTTATAATGGCAAAGAAAACAGGATTAGGAAAAGGATTAAATGCTTTATTTTCTGATAATATAGATATGAATAATATTTTAAATGATAAACCAGAGGAAGAAATAAAAGAGGGAGAAGAGATTGTTAAAAACATAAAGGTTATTGAAATAGAGCCAAATAGAAATCAGCCAAGGAAGATTTTTGATAATGAAACATTAGATGAATTAGCTGAATCAGTAAAAAGATATGGAGTAATTCAGCCAATAATAGTAAATAAAAAAGATGATTATTATGAAATAGTTGCAGGAGAAAGAAGATGGAGAGCAGCTAAAAAAGCGGGACTTAACGAAATGCCATGTATAGTAAGGGAAAATGATGAAAGAAGAAATAAAGAAATAGCACTTATAGAAAATATACAAAGAGAAGATTTAAATCCAATTGATAAAGCAAGGGGATTTAGACAATTAATGGATGAATATGGAATGACACAACAGCAACTTTCAGAAACAATAGGATTGAGTAGAAGTGGAATAGCAAATACAGTTAGAATATTAAATTTAGATGAAAGAGTAATAAAATTAGCAGAAGAAGGAAAACTAACAGAGGGGCATTGTAGATCATTAATGTCTATTCAAGAGCCAGAAAAGCAATATAAAGCTGCAATGGCGATAGTTGAGAAAGGCGAGACGGTACGAGATATAGAAAGAAAAGTAAAAAACAACAAAAAGGTACAAAAAATAGATCCTAAATATGATGCAATTTTTAGAGACATAGAAGATTCATTTCAAGGATTTTTTGGAAC
>CANQHH010000146.1 GCA_947623615.1 uncultured Clostridia bacterium
ATTATATTGATAAAGTGAACTTTAATAAAATGTGAACTAAAACACTAGATACATTATAATACCTGGTGTTTTTTATACAAATAATTTTAAAAAGTTCACATTTTTTAATTATCTATAATATTATCTAGCCATTCATTCATATCAGTAGAACTATTATCATTGTTTTCAAGTTGATATTCAATAGTCTTTAAAGCTTCTCTTTTCTTAAATAAATCCGTAGTAATATATATTTGAGTTGAACTTAAATCTTCATGTCCTAAAAATTCTTTTACTTCAACAACTGATACACCTTTATTTATTAAGTGAGTTGCTTTAGAATGACGAAAAAGATGAGGATTCACTTTATCTGGAAAAGCAAGATCTTCTTTTTTTGCCAATTCTACATTTTCTCTTATAATTTTTCTAATTGCATTTGAACATAATTTTTCTTTTTTTGAGTTACTAAAAAGATAATCATTATTTTTTAAATTATAATCTTTCATATATGTAGACAAAATGTAAACTGTGTCATCAGAAATAGGAATTTCTCTTTGTTTGTTTCCTTTACCATGTTTGACAATAACTGTGTTGATGTTATCAAACTTTAAATCATTAATTGTTAAAGAAAGTAATTCATCAATCCTAAGGCCTGCATCATATAGTAAAGTTAAAACTGCTAATTTTCTTCTTCCTTTTTTTAATTTTGTATTAGGTTGATTCAATAAAATTTTAATTTGATTTTCACTTAATACTATTGGTTTCTTACTAATCTCTTTTTTCCTAGGAATTTTTAAAATATTTATTAATTCAATATTATCTATTTCATAAAGTACAACAAAATTTACAAAAGATTTAATTGATATTAATCTCAAATTACGACTTGAAATGCTATTATTACGATTGTTCTCTATCCATGATAAAAAATCTAGAACAAAATCTTTATTAAATTTATCAAAATCAAAAGACTGTACATTGAAAGAACATCTTTCATTTATAAATTTAAATAATAGTTTAAAAGTAAATTTATAATTATCAATTGTTTTATTAGATGCATGAATCTCACTTACTAAATGAGTATTAAAATATTTTTTAATATAATGAAAAATATTATTATTCATCATAGAATTCCTCATCTAATGTAGGAATTAAAGAATTTCTTTGATAATTATCTTTAGAAAAAATAACTTCTTTGGGTTTAAAATAATATAGAGTATCATTAAAAGTTGTATGTCCTACATATTTTGATAATATTGGCAGATATACATTTAAATCTTTATTCTCTTTTATTAAATTTTGAATTGATTTTACTATAAAAGTGAATCTAAAGTCATGAATTCGTGGACCTTCATGTATATTTTTATATGTAATGCCAATTTCTTTTAAAGCATCTCTAAATATCTCAAATAAAGAAGTTTCTGATACTTTATTTCTTTTATTGTTTTTTGAATACATATTACTAAAAAAATAGTCTTCTTCAGTTTGATAAGGCATTAAATCTCTGTATTTATTCAATTTAATAGATAGTTCTTTGCTTATAGGTATTTTTCTTTGAATATCATTTTTTCCATGATTAATATAAATTATATCATTCTTAAAATCTACATCTGATATTCTTATATTTAAGATTTCAGATTTTCTTGCTCCTGTAAAAATTAATAATTGAAAAATAAGCGAAAATGTTTCTTTCCGATAATTAAATCCGTGCCAATTTTTTATTGTTGAAAGGTAATTAATAAAATTTACTATTTCTTTATCTGAAAAAATATAAGGTACGTGCCTTTTATTATTTCTATAGTATTTTTTCGGAATTATATAAGCTTTTTTTCCATAATTATTCATATTTTTTGCCAATTCTCTTATTGCTGAAACTTTATGACTTTTTGTTTCGCATCCATCTAATATCCAATTATTTATTATTTCAAAAGTTAAAATATTATTGGTAATATCATTTTTTAAGCACCATTTATCAAAAGACTTTAAAATAGATGAATAATCAAATAAAGTTATTGGAGATAATATGATTTCTTTATCTTTTAAAAACTTTTCTATGTCATTTTTAAAAACAGATTTATAATCATAATTTACTTTATTCATTTGTTATATCACCACCAAAATCTTTAAGAGATAATGTGAATTCCGATAATCTTTTTTTATCTGTTTTGATGTAAGCATTTAAGGAGTCAGCATTGTAATGTCCTGATATTTCTGTTATAGTTGTAAGCGAGGTTTCATTGTCATTAAAAAGATAATTGAGTGTTGTATGTCTTAATGAATGAATACCTCTTTTTTGTTTTTTATTTAAATTTAATTTATTTGAATATTTTGCTAACATAGAAGATAATGCAGAAGTGTTCATAATTGGTTTTATAATAGGTTTACAAGATAAAAAAACATATTGATAATTAGTATTATTTGGACGTGCATTATTTATATAATCCATTAATGCAATTTTAGTTTTATCCATTAAAGGAATAATAATTTCTTTTTTTGTTTTTTCTTGAATTATAGTAATAATATTATTTTCAAAATCTATATTATTTAATTTAAGATTAACAATATCACATCCTCTTAATGCTGTTGTTATTGCCAACATAATAAGCGCATAATCTCGTTTTCCTTTTTCACTTGCTTTATCTATTGAATTTAAAACTTGATTTAATTCAGAAAAGTTCCATACAGATGGTAAACTAGAGTTTTTCGGCCTTTTTAAAGTAGGTAATTTATTCTCAAGATTTTCGTTTATAATATTTTTATCATATAAATATTTTAAAAACATCTTTAGCATGAATATATAATTTTTTAAAGTTATCTTATTTATTTTATCCATTGAAAATAAGTACTTATTAATAATTAGGTTATTCAAATTAGATACATTTAGATTATTATCTTCTAAATATTTTAAAAATCTTCTAATAAAGTTTTTTATGCCTTTTACATTTTTGTTAGATAATCCAATTTTATTGTTATAGTTGATATAATCATCAAGCATTTTTTTATTCTGTTCTGATAAAATTGGTTCAGTATAACTATACCTAATTTTAATATCTCTGCCATTATATACATCATCTAACATTTTTATTGTTCGACATTTTCTAGATTTCCAATAATTAAAATGGCCTTTGTTAATATCAATATTCCATACTTCCATCAAAAAATTAACTGAGACATCGTAAGAATAGTTTTGAATACCTTTTTGTTTATAATATTTCAATAAATTCTTAAAATGATATTCAAATATTTTACATGACTTTTGACAATATCCAAATTTTTTCACCTCATCCATTGTTTCTTCAACTAGTGTTGTAATTAAAATTTCTTTCATTTCAAAAACCTCCTTCTACTTATAGTGAAAGAAAAACTATAAGTAGAAGTATTATACTATAATGTGAACTTTTTAAAATTACTTGTATAAAAAACACTAGGTATTATAATGTATCTAGTGTTTTAGTTCACATTTTATTAAAGTTCACTTTATCAATATA
>CANQHH010000147.1 GCA_947623615.1 uncultured Clostridia bacterium
AATCGAACCCATGATTCAGCCTTGAGAGGGCTGCGTCTTAACCGCTTGACCAAGGGGCCATAATTTAGTTACTTTTATAATATAACACAAATTTAATATAATAGTCAATACTTAAAATGGATTTTTATAAATAAAATGAACAAAAATACAAAAACAAAATTTTAGTAAAAAACATCTTGACAAAACAAAAATTCGCATATAAAATATAAAGCGAACAAGATTTTGAAAGAGGTGTTTTAATGATAACAACTTTACATATAAAAAATATAGGTATAATAGATGATTTAACTATAGATTTTAATGAAGGATTTAATGTATTAACAGGAGAAACTGGAGCTGGAAAAACGCTTATTGTTGGCAGTTTAGGAATTATAGCTGGTGGAAGATTTTCTAAAGAAATGATAAGAAATGGGGAAACTTATTCTTTTATAGAAGCTAATATATTTTGTCCAGAAAGTGATATTGCAATTGATGGAAATATTATAATTTCAAGAGAAATTCATACTAATGGCAGAAATTCATGTAAAATAAATGGTAGATTGGTAACTGTAAATGAACTAAAAGAATTTATGAGTAAAATTATAGATATTCATGGACAAAGAGATAGTCACAATTTATTGGATAGTTCTAAACATATTAATTATTTAGATGAATTCATAGGAGACGAAATAAAAAATATAAAAAGCGATTATATGAATTTATATTTAAAATATAATGAAATAGTAAATAAATTAGCACAAAATTATGGTGATGATACAGAAAGAGAAAGAAAGTTAGACTTATTGAGGTATCAATTAAATGAAATAGAAAGAGCAAATTTAAAAATAGGTGAAGATGAAGAGCTACAAGAAAAACATAATATTATGAAAAATTCTGAAAGATTGCAAGAAAATATAAAAAATGTAGATGCAAATTTAAATATGCAAGTAATAGAAGGAGTATCTGAATGCATAAAATGTTTAGAAAAAATTCAGGATTGTGGAAGTGTTTATGAAGAAAAATTATCAGAAATAAAAAATATATATTATGAAATCCAGGAAATATCGAGAGATATTTCAAATATGCAAGAAAATATATGTTTTGACGAGTATGAAAGAGATAACGTAGAAAGAAGGCTAGATGAGATTTTTTCACTTAAGAGAAAATATGGAAACAATATAGATGAAATTATAAAATATAAAGAAAATCTAGAAAGAGAAATAGAAGAAATAGAGAATTTAGAGGAAATAAATAATAATTTGCAAATAAAGAAAAAAGAGCTAGAAAAACAAATGAACATCTTGTGTGATAATATGAGTCAAATAAGAAGTCAGTATGGAATCAAGTTATCACAAAAAATAAATAAAGAGTTAAAAGACTTAGAAATGAATAATGCTAAATTTGATATAAAAATAAGCAAATTAAATTGTTTTAATCAAAATGGATTGAATAAAGTAGAATTTATGATATGTACCAATATAGGTGAAGAAGAAAAAGAACTAATAAAAATTGCATCAGGGGGAGAAATGTCGAGATTGATGTTAGCAATAAAAACAGTTTTGGCCGATAGTGATAGTGTTCCTACTTTAATTTTTGATGAGATAGATACTGGTATAAGTGGAAAAGTTGCAAAATCTGTAGCAGATAAAATGAAAATAATTTCAAAAAAACACCAAGTAATTTGTGTAACACATTTAGCATCAATTGCAGCTAAGGGGGATTATAACTATTACATTAATAAAAATGTTAATGAAAACAAGACAACAACAAATATAAGATTACTCAATGAAGAAGAAACAATTGCAGAAATTGCAAGAATTGCAAATGGAGATATAACAGAAATAGCAATAGCAAATGCAAAGGAACTACGAAAAGCAGGTTAATAGGTAAAGGAATGAAAAAATCTGCAGTAATAAAGGTTTACATTTAATGGCAAATAGTATATAATAATGGCATGAAAAAATACTATAAGGGGGAAGAAATATGGGACAAGACAATAATGTACAAGAGCAAGAATTAGATATAAACCAATTAATGAGAGTTAGAAGAGAGAAGTTAGATAAATTAAAACAAGAGGGAAGCAATCCTTATGAGATAACAAAATATAATAGAACACACACGAGCCAAGAAATAATAGATAATTATGATGAGTTAGAAGGTAAAGATGTTACAATAGCTGGAAGAATTATGGCAAAGAGAATTATGGGAAAAGCTTCTTTTGTACATATACAAGATTGTGACGGTAAGATACAAAGTTATGTAAGTATAAATGATTTAGGTGAAGAGAGCTATAAAGCATTTAAAGAGGACGATATAGGTGATATAGTTGGAATAACTGGTTTTGTATTTAAAACCAGAACAGGCGAAATATCAATACATGCTAAGGAACTAATATTATTATCTAAATCATTAAGACCATTACCAGAGAAATTTCATGGACTAAAAGATGTAGATTTAAGATATAGACAAAGATATGTAGATTTAATTGTAAATCCAGAAGTTAAAGAAACATTTTTAACAAGGACTAAAATTATAAAGCAAATTAGAAGTATATTAGATGAAAAGGGTTATTTAGAAGTAGAAACACCAATTTTAAATACAATTTCAGGAGGAGCATCTGCAAGACCATTTATAACACACCATAATACTTTGGATATGGACATGTATTTAAGAATTGCAAATGAATTATATTTAAAAAGACTGATAGTGGGCGGTTTTGATAAAGTTTATGAAATGGGAAGAATGTTCAGAAATGAAGGAATGGATATTAAGCATAATCCAGAATTTACAAATATAGAATTATATTCAGCATTTGAAGATTATAATGATATGATGGATATAACAGAAGAAATTATATCTAAAACTGCACAAAATGTATTAGGAACAATGAAGATTAACTATCAAGGGACTGAAATAGATTTAACACCAAATTGGAAAAGAATTACAATGATTGATGCAGTAAAAGAGCAAACAGGAATTGATTTTAATGAGATAAATACTGATGAAGAAGCTATGGAAGTTGCTAAAAAGTTAAATGTAGAAATTGATCCTATAAAAACTACAAGAGGAGATATAATAAGTCAAATTTTTGAAGAAAAAGTTGAAGAAACGTTAATTCAACCAACTTTTGTATATGATTATCCTGTTGAAATTTCTCCACTTGCTAAAAGAAAAGCTTCAGATCCAAGATTAACAGAAAGATTTGAATTATTTATTGGTTCAAGAGAATATGCAAATGCGTATTCAGAATTAAATGATCCAATAGATCAATATGAGAGATTTTTAGCCCAAGTAAAACAAAGAGAGGCTGGAGATGATGAAGCAAGCATGATGGATGAGGACTTTGTAACAGCATTAGAATATGGAATGCCACCAACAGGAGGATTAGGAATAGGAGTAGACAGATTAATAATGTTACTAACGAACCAATCATCTATTAGAGATATATTGTTATTTCCAACAATGAAACC
>CANQHH010000148.1 GCA_947623615.1 uncultured Clostridia bacterium
TTATCAAGAAAAAGTAAAAGAAACGGCATATTTAAGAAAAAATGGAATTATCGTAATGCCAGCAGGAAGTGGAAAAACACAAACTGCACTTGAATTAATTGCAAAACTAAAATTAAAGACACTTTGGATAACACATACAATAGATTTATTAAATCAAAGTTATGATAGAGCAAAAAATAACTTTGAAGATGTTGGATTAGGTAAAATTGCAAATGGAAAAATAAATATAGGAACACATATAACATTTGCTACAGTACAAACATTAAAAAGCATTGATTTACAAGAATATGCAGATACATGGGATTGTATTATAGTAGATGAATGTCACAGAATTTGTGGAACACCAGCAAAAGCAGGAATGTTTTATAAGGTAATTAATAAATTGGTTGCTAGATATAAATATGGATTAACGGCGACACCTTATAGAAATATTAAAGGAACAGAAAGGGCAATGTTTTGTTTATTAGGAAAAACAATTATTGAGTTAGAAAAAGATATTATAGGAGATAGAATTATACCAGCAACAATAATTAAAATAGATACAGATTTTGATGAAATACCTGAGGAATGTCAAGAAACAGACGGAACTATAAAATATGCACAATTAACAACAGCATTAGCAGAAAATGAAGGTAGAAACAGTCTTATATTAGCAATATTAAATGAGTGTAAAAATAATTATACATTGGTATTAACAGATAGAGTAAATCAAATGCGTTATCTACAAAAAAAGTTAGGATACGGAAATGTTATAGATGGCAAAACCAAAAAAGATGTTAGAGAAAAAGCTATACAAGAAGTAAGAGATGGAAAAGAAAGAGTATTATTTGCTACATATGCGTTAGCAAAAGAAGGATTAGATATTCCAAGATTAGATAGACTTATTTTAGCAAGTCCACATAGAGATAAAGCAACAATAATTCAAGCAATAGGAAGGATAGAAAGAAGATTTAAAAACAAGGACAAGCCTATTTGCTATGATTTAGTGGATAATTTACAATATTTTGCTGGAATGTATAAAAGTAGGAAAAGCTACTATAAAAAAAATAATAATCCAATAATAGAGAAGGAAATCCAAGTTGGGATTTAATAAAAATACTAGGAGAGAAAGTAAATGGAAGATAGAATTGAAATTGAAGAATATGTAAGAACTGATGAAGGATATATAGCAAAACTAACTGAAAGAAGATATATGAGGGAGATATAGTAAAAGATAAATACTGTATTTATGAAGTAGTATATGACGGAAATGGTTATTATGTTAAAGTAATTAGATTATTAAAAGAATGTGGGACAGAAGAAGGAATTTTTTATGATTTAAGTGATTATAAAGATTTAGAAGTAATAGGCAACATATATGACAATCCAGAATGGAGGAACTATGAGCAAAGATAAAATGGAATTAGAAAAAGCCAAAAAAAGGTTAGAAATGTTATTGAAAGACAGTTGTAGTTGTATAGAGTGCATGAAAAACAAAGAAGCATATAAAACAATTTTACAAGCATTAAAAGATAAAGACAGAGAAATAAAAAGGTTGTATATCATAAGAAATGAATTAGACTATGGTTATGAAAATACACATATTATTACAAAAAATAGAATTGCAACAATTGAAAAAAATAAATATTTGATTGAAATAGAAGATGGTAAATTTATAGATGTAAAGGAACTATATAATAATTCAATATCTAAAAATTAGAAGAAATAAAAACAAAAAAGGAGTTTAATTCGAATGAAGACATTTTTTAAAAATTTTGGCATTATAGCTTTATTATATCTAATAGGAATTATTATTACTGATTTTGTATTTGGTATGTTTAGCCCAAATTTAAAAAATATATATTGTTTATGGTTTATTTTAGGTGAAGTAGCTAATTTTATTATAAATTATGATTATTATATTAATAAAGGAGAATAAATTAAATGGAATTAGAAGAAGCGGTAAAAAAATTAAAAAAGATAATTGCTGCAAAATGGTCATCAGATTATGAAATAGCACTATTTGACTTTGGAAAATATAGTGAAACAGTATTACAAGCATTAGAAAATAAAAATAAAAAAATAGAAGATAAAATAGAAGAATTAGATAATGAATTTAATAATTATCAGGTTGATGTAAATTGTAGTCAAGCTGATTATTATGAATTATCAGATAAATATGCGTTTGCAAAAGAAAAGTTAAAAGAACTATTGGAGGATAAATAAATGAAAAAATATAACAGACAGCAACTATATGAATTGATTTTAAACTGTGAAGAAGGTTATGATTTAATAGATCATATCTTAGAATTGCAAGAAAATTCAATACCTAAAAAGAAAATAGAAGATGTAAAAAATGAATATGAAGAAAGATATAAAAAACATAAAGCAGTTGCAGACAAACAATTTGAAGAAGTAGGAACAAGAGATTGTTTTGATAATGAATTAGCTATAAGAGATTTAGGGGCAATAAGAGCTTGTGAAAAATTATTGAAGGATAAATAAAGAGTAAACAGTATTGAACAGAACTGAACAGCTCATACTAGATCTTAGAGGTGTAGTATGAACGATAAAGAGATAATACAAAAATGGACAAGAGGATTAAGTAAAGAGCAATTGGCAAAGATATACAAAAGAGAATACAATCAAGGAATAAAGATAATAAGAAGCACAGTAAGGAATAGACATGCAGGAAGATTTATAACAGAATATGAAGCATTAAGCAAAGTAGAGCAAGTGATATATAAATATGTGAAAGGAGAGAAGAGATGAGATGAGTACATTAATATTAACATTTATAATAAGTTTTATAATAGGTTATGCAGTTAGATATTATGGAGCTAGGGAAGATATTAAGGAAGCAAAAAGTTTAGAATATTTAAAAATAAAATATAATGTGGAGAAATAACAAATGAGAATACCAAAAGTAATTAGTAAAAATAATCATGAGTACATATTAGAAAAGCAAGTAAATGAAAAATTATTCTTATACAAAGATCTATTATATGGATATAAGGAATGTTTTTCGTTATATGATTTAGGTTTGCTAGAAGAACAAACCAAAGTATCAAGAGATAGAAAGCAAGTATATCATTTTTAAAGGAGGAACTTATGACAAGGGAAGATTTAAAAGATTATAGATACAATCAAAAATGGATAGAAGGCAGAATAGCATATATTGAAGAATATAGAACCAATATAACAAAAATAACAATAACTTTATCGGACATGCCAAAACGGAAGTAAGAAAGTAGAAGATAGCATTGCAGAGAAAATAGCGATATTATTAGATAATATAGATTCTTTAATGGATAAGGTAGTACAACAAAGTAACAAACAAAAGGCAATATTGGAGCAGTTAGAAAAAGTAGAGCAACCATATAGAAATATTTTAGAAGCGGTATACATACAAGGAAAAACACTAGTAACAGTGGCGAGTGAA
>CANQHH010000149.1 GCA_947623615.1 uncultured Clostridia bacterium
ATTTCTGATTGTCCATTTGGTTTTCTATATTTTATACTGTTTTGAATAATTTGATTTAAAATAAATCCAATCCATTTACTATCAGTATTTACATATATTTCCAAGTCATGAATATTAATAGATATTTTTTCACTGATTAAAACTTTTCTATTCTTTTTAATACACTCATTTACTATATCCTCTATTTTATTTTTCTTTATATAATAATCTTTGTTAGCAGTATTACTCCTAGCATAGTACAAAGCTTGTTCAACATAATTTTCTACTTTGTCTAGTTCCTCATCTATACTTGCCGTGGCTTCATTTTTATTATTTTCTATTATCATTTTACCGACTAGCTATCGGTATTTTTATTTCATGAATCCACATCTCTATATATTCTTTATAATCTTCTTGCGAATATTTATATTTATTTACATTTTCAATCATAGATTTATCAACTTGCTCCAGTATTTCTTTTAATATTTTTCCCTCAACAAAGCTAGGATTTTCAATAATCTCTGTTATTAAATATTTTTCCTTTAATTCCTCTAATAGTTTATAAATACTTTCATAATATCTCTTTTTCTTAAAATACTCTATAATAATAGAGATAAAATATAAAACTAATATAGTTAATGGAACATAAATTTTTATAAAATTACCATAAGGATAGCAAATCAAAAATATCTCTATGGTTATAAGACCAAACACTATCAGACTAATCTGCAATATTTTATCCTTTACAAAACTGCTAAATTTCATGTTTTCCCCCTATTAATATATAGCCCTGTCCTCTTTTGGTTTCTAATAATTCTTTCAATTCTATTTCTTCTAATTTATTTCTTAATCTAGTTATATTTACTGTTAAAGTATTATCATCAATAAAACTATTGCTTTCCCATAAATAATCCATTATTTCTTCACGTGGCACAATTTTATTTCTTTTCTCATTTAGGTATTTTAATATTTTAAGCTCGTTTTTGGTTAGTTCTATTTCTTTATCTCCCTTGATTATTGTACTATTAGATAAGTTAATAATAAAATCATGTGCATCTATTTTATCTTGCACGCTTTTCATATTACTCCTTCTTAACAACGAATTTGTTTTAGCAAGTAATATCTGAATATTAAAAGGCTTTGTAATATAATGATCTGCTCCATAATTTATACATAGCAGTTCATCTATTTCATTATTTCTACTAGTAACAACAATGATTGGTACATTAGACTGTTTTCTAATCTCTTTACAAATATATTCACCATCTGCTCCAGGTAAATTAATATCTAATAATATTAAGTCAGGATTTATACTCATAATATCCTGAATTGTATTATCAAACTTTTTCAAAGATTCAGCTATATATCCATTATTATTAAAAAATATTTCTACTTCGTTCCTTAATTTTTCATCATCTTCTACTATTAAAATTTTTTGCATAATTATATACCACTCCTATTTGTATTATATCATAAAAAGTAAAAAAGAAACCTTACGAAATCGTAAGGTTAATCATTTTTTGCTTTTACATAAGAGAAGGTCAACAATTGACCTTCTCCTCATTAACATAGCTTTTATTCTTTATAAACAATTACTGAATTGTATTTCCATCTTCAAATGAATCAATATCATTTTCAGTTGTTATTCTTTTTTCTTCAAATAAATCAACAATATTTTCATTTATCATTATTTCATTTTCGAATGTATTAAGAATATTTTCAGTATTTGTATTTTGAGTAACATCAACAGTATTACTTGTTTCATCTATTGCATTTGTATTTTTAGACTCGTTAGTATTTTTTACTATTGCATTTTTGTTGTTTGAAACATTTGCATTTATTGTTTTAGGCGTTTCTTCATTGTTTACAATTTCTATATTTTGGCTAAATGGATCTGTCATAAGATCATTAGTTAATGTCTTTATCTGCAACAAATATTTCTTTTTCACTCCAACTGTATTTGTAAGCGCTCTTTTTCCTGACTCTGCATCAGCTTGCATTGCTTTAATAAACTCTTCATATACAGCCTGTGCATCGATGTATATATCTTTTTTATTTCTATATTTCTCAAGCTCATTATACCTTCCAAGTTTATACTCTTTAAATGTGATGTCTGGTTTTTTCGTTACATAACGTAATGCAGATAAGTCTGTAGTTGTTCCTTCACCTTTACTTGCAAGATAGTTGTTAGTGAAATAAGCTAAATATCCATCATCATAGCCAGCTAAACCTGCCATTTCCCAAGCCAAATATTTCATACTTGCTGTATCTGGTCTACCAGTGTCATTATGTGGTTGATACCAGTGCGTTGTATATACTGAATCCATGTTATAATTATTAATTCCAACAATAGTGTCTTTTACAATTACTGGTTTAAGTATTATCCTATTGTTCCATAAGTCTTCACGAGTTTTTATGTTATCCATCTGTTCTTTTGTTACTCTTCTGTAACCAGTTACACTATCACCTTTATCACCAACATCCTCTGTTAAGTTAGGATAATATACCTGTGTAGCAATCTTAGCTTTTTGATCTGATGTCAATGTTAAAAATGCGTCCGCTTCTAGCATATCTAAAAAGTCATTTACTTCAAAGAATTTTTGGTAATAATCGTCAAGTTCTGGTTGTGTATCAATACGTGTACAACTCCAGTTTTGAGTAGTAATTTCTCCAGTTGGTTTTGAATAATCCTCAATAAGATTTGGCGTAAATGAACCATCATCCCATTTTTGTTCTAGGTTACCTCTAGCATAATCTTCAGCTCCTCCTCTACGTGCAAAGCCTTTCATAAATATTCTACTATCTTGATTATGTACAGACTCATGTGAAATTCCTTCAAAGTCAGTTAGCATATTTCTTGTAACATAAAATACTTCAGATCCATTTGCGTATGCTCCTGAACCATTTCCTGCTGGCCATTTGCCAAGTGGTTCTGCGAAATATTTGTGATATGGTTCTTCTGTTATATTAGGATTATTGAAAACTGCTTCTCCTTTTTCATTTTTTGTTGTTCTTCTGTCGAATTCATTACCATGACATCTATTCAAGTATTCTGCTGCAGTAATGTTATATGCAAATTGATAAAATCTCGTTATCTTAACTCCAAAATTCTCTATTACCTTATCAAATTCTTTCTTATCAGATGCTTTATCTGGATTTGCTACATATACACGAGTTGAGCCAAAGAATAGCTGTGTAGGAACACTTACTATATACATTGAATTTTCTGGTACATTAAATAATGATAAGAAATAATTTTGTGCATTTGAATCATTTCTGAAATGCCACCAAAATTCGTATTCAACATTATCTTCTGCTTTAATATTAAACTCTGCTAGAACTCCGCCATGCCAATTATCTTTAAACCATTTATTACATGATTTGTAGTCTGTTAAGCTATATATGTAATATTCCATAAAGTTTGCAATATTAGATTT
>CANQHH010000150.1 GCA_947623615.1 uncultured Clostridia bacterium
TAGAAATAGGATTAGATGTTCTTTAAATAATAGGAGGATATTTTGAAAATAAAAAATATTAAAATAAATAATTATGGAAATTTAGAAAATAAAAATATAAATTTAGAAAATAAAATAAATATTATTTATGGAAAAAACGAAAGCGGAAAATCAACATTATTAAATTATATAAAAAATATTTTTTATGGAATTTCTAAAACAAAAAATGGAAAAGAAATTTCAGATTTTGAAAAATATAAACCATGGACAAAAGAAGAATTTTCTGGAAAATTAAAATATGAATTAGATAATGGTGAGCAATTTGAAATATATAGAGATTTTAATAAAAGAAATCCAAGAATATTTAATGAAAATTTAGAAGACATTTCAGATAGATTTAATATTGACAAAAAGGATGGGATACAATTTTTTTATGAACAAACTAATGTGAATGAAGATATGTTTTTATCTACTGTTGTGTCAATGCAACAGGGGGTAAGACTTAGTAAAGAGTCACAGGCAAATTTAGTACAAAGAGTTGCAAACCTTGCGGACACTGGTGATGATAATATATCTTTTAAAAAAGTAATAGACAGGTTAAATAAGAGACAGGTGGAAGAAATAGGTACACAAAGAACACAAGGAAAACCAATAAATGTAATAACAACTAGAATGAAAGATATAGAACTTGTCAAAAAGGATATGCAAACAGCAGAAATAGAAAAACAAAAATTGGAAAATGAGAAAAAAAGAATTGAAAGTGAAATTGAAAAATTAGAATTAAAAGATAACATTGCAAAAAGGTTGCATAAAATAAATATAGGAAATTTAATAGAAATAGAAAAAATAAAAATTTTAGAAAAAGAAAAAATAAAAAATAAAGAAAAAATACAAGAATTAAAAAATAAAAAAAATATTTTAATAGAAAATAAAAATGAAACACAGCAAGAAAATATAAATAATGATAATTATTATGATGATAATAAAATAAAAAAATATAAAAATAAAAGAAAAATATTTTTAATAATATTTTTTATAATATTAATAATATTTATTTTAACAAATATTATTAATATAGAAAATGAAATAATAAATAAATACAATTATATATTATTAATAATTAATTTAATAATAATAATTTGTGAAATTATTATTAATAATAAAATAAAAAAATTAAAATATGAAAAAAAGATAAATAAAAAAATAAATAGAGAAAAAATTGCAAATAAAATAGATATGTTAAATAATCAAATAAATGATTTAGAAAAACAAATAGAAGAATTAATAGATAAACAAGATGAGCAAGAAAAAGAAATAAATAGTGCAAAAATGTCTTTAGATATAAAAATAGATTTAGAAATAGAAAAAATAAAAAAAGAAAATAAAATAAATATTGATAATATATTAGATGAAATCGAATTAAATAATATTGAAAATAATTTAAATGATATTAATGAAGAATTAAAAGAAAAACAATTATTATTAAATAAATTAGAAATAGAAGAAAAAGAAATTTCAATAAAGTTAGAAAAAATGCTTGTAATGCAGGAAGAATATTTGAAATTAAAAGAGGAATTAAATGAAATAGAGAAAAAAAATAATTATATAAATTTAGCCAAAGAATATATTATTAAAGCATATGAAGAAATGAAAAAAGATGTAACACCTAAATTCACCGAAAAATTATCTCAAAATGTATTAGAGTTATCAAATGGTGAGTATAGTAAAGTAGCGATAAATGAGGAGCATGGATTAATTGTAGAAAATAAATTAGGTGATTATATACCTGTAAATAGATTAAGTGTAGGGACTATTGATCAATTGTATTTATCATTAAGATTATCAATGGTAAATGAAATATCAAAGGAAACCATGCCAATTATATTAGATGAGACATTTGCTTATTATGATGATATAAGATTAAGAAATGTTTTAACATTTTTACTAAATAAATCAGAAAAAAATCAAATAATTATTTTTACATGTACGAAAAGGGAGCAAGAAATACTTAATAATTTGGGAGTTCAATATAATTTAGTTGAATTATAATGTAAAATAATGTATAATAATAATCTAAGAATATATATAAAGGGGAGACAATTTATGTTTCAAAAATTAGAAGCAGTTGAAAAAAGGTATGAGGAATTAACAATAAAGATTAGTGATCCAGAAGTTATAGCTAATCAAAATGAGTGGAGAGACCTTATGAAAGAGCATGCTGAAATAGAGCCAATTGTAAATAAATATAGAGAGTATAAGAAAACAAAACAGGCTATGGAAGATGCAAAAGAGATGTTAAGTGATCCAGATTTAAAAGAACTTGCAGAAATAGAGCTATTAGAGGCAAAGGAGAAATTACCTGAGATAGAGGAAGAAATAAAAATATTATTAATTCCAAAAGACAAAGATGATGAAAAAAATATAATGTGTGAAATTAGAGGAGGTGCTGGTGGAGAGGAAGCTGCACTTTTTGCTGGAACCTTATTTAGAATGTATTCTATGTATGCAGAAAGAAAACATTGGAAATTAGAAGTATTAAATGAGAATGAAACAGAGTTAGGTGGATATAAAGAAATATCATTTATGATTACTGGAAAAGGTGTATATAGCAGATTAAAATTTGAGAGTGGTGTTCATAGAGTTCAGAGAGTGCCAGATACAGAAGCAAGTGGAAGAATACATACATCAACAGCAACAGTTGCAGTATTGCCAGTAGTTGAAGATGTAGAAATAGATATAAATCCTTCAGATATAAAAATGGAAGTATTTAGAGCGTCAGGAGCAGGAGGTCAGCACATAAATAAGACATCTTCTGCAGTAAGACTTATACATATACCAACAGGTATAACAGTAGAATGTCAAACAGAAAGATCGCAATTCCAGAATAAAGACAACGCTATGAAAATGTTAAAAACAAAATTATATGATATTAAAAAACAAGAACAAGATAATGAAATATCAAGTGCAAGGAAATCGCAAGTAGGAAGTGGAGACAGAAGTGAGAAAATAAGAACATATAATTATCCGCAAGGACGTATTACAGATCATAGAATAGGGTTATCAATATACCAAATGGAAGATTTTTTAAATGGAAATTTAGATGAGATGATAGATAGTTTAATTGCAGCAGATAGAGCAGAAAAATTAAAAGGAAGCGAAGAATAAAAGGTGGTTTTGCTAGTTGTAGTAACTACTTAATTTGATAAATTCCCCCAAATATGCTATAATATAGGTAGTTTAAAAGAGAGTGTAATTTAAAGTTTTATATGGATGGGGGGATTGTTATGAATAGATTGAGTAAAATACTTTTAGTTATTATAATTTTACTATTAATTTT
>CANQHH010000151.1 GCA_947623615.1 uncultured Clostridia bacterium
ATAATTAGGCTAATTCTTATAAAAAGCCCCTCCAGTTTTGGAGGGGCTTAACGTTTATGAATTATATTTTCTTTCACTTATATCTCCATTAGTATATGCATTAAAAAGCTTCTTTAAATCTAATATTTGCATATCTAATTCTTTACCTTTATCTGTATCTTTTATTCTTTTTCTATCTACTTTTTCTACAATTTGCTTTTCTGAATGTAAATCTGTTTCATTTTCTATTGCTGCTTGTGTAGATGTAAAAGGTTCATGTGCAACTAGAGTCAATCCATACGAACTATATCTTAAAGTGTATCCTGCAATTCCTGTAGTTTTTTGATATGCTTTTGAAAGTCCTCCATCAATTATAAATAACCTACCATTTGCTTTTATAGGACTTTCTCCAGCTTTAAACTTTACAGGTATATGACCGCAAATAATATGACCTGTTTTTTCATTTATTCCAAACTCTTTTAATACCTTTCCAGATATTCTATTGTCTTCTTCAAAGTTGTAAAATGGATTTTTCACTTCTTTCCAAGTCTCTTTTTCTGCTAAGTAATATCTTTCAAATGTTCTCATTTTATCTTTGCAAAAAATTGGAGAATTTTTTCCACACCATAAATACCACATAAAATCTTTTCCATATTCTCTTTTCTCCATGTTTTCTTGTTCAAAATAAGCATCCTTTACCACTCTTTCAATATAATCCAAATATGCTCTTCCTTTTAACCTTTTACCCTCTAAGTTCATTTCTACAAAATCACCAAATTGATTCATTGGCACGCATCCATGTATTAATAAATTACCATTATATATTTTGTAAATATTTCCTTTATCATACAAAAAGCGTATATGTTTTTGTAGTTTTTCACTATTCATAAAGCACTTTGTTAATTTTTTAACTACTTCTTCTTCCTTTTCTGTTAGCTTATATGGATCTTTTGGGTCGATTGTAGGAAAATACTTATCTACAAGCTTATATTTTTTACCTTCTAAAAGTATTTCTCCTTTTTCGTAATCTATTTTATCTAATAGTAATCTTTCATTCATTTTGTACTCTGGGTGTCTTTTTATAAGAGTACCTTCAAGCTTTAATTGGATTATGGTCGCTGCCTGCTGTGTTTTTGTTAATATTTTGATATTTTCTGTATCATTATCTTCATCAACATTTTTTGGCTTAAATACTTCTGATGATTCTTCTGAATATTCTTCCATTGCAAATTCTGTTATTGTTCTTATATTTATGCCATATCCATCTTCCAATATGTCTAGGTTATTATATCTAGAGCATATTCTTATTACATTAAAAATACACGCCTCACTTCCGAGCTGCCGCTCCCATCCAAATTATATCATGATTTCCCCATTGAATATCTATAGAATGATATTTCATCAGTTCATCTATAATTATGTGAGGACCAGGTCCTCTATCATATATATCACCTAAAATATGCAAGTGATCCACAGCTAATTGTTGAATTAGGTTTGATAAGACAATTATAAAAGCATCTGCTCTTTCTAAATTTATTATACTATCTATTATTTTATCATAATAAAACTCTTTATCTCCGCTTTTTTGATTTGAGTGTAATAATTCATCTATAATATACTCATATTCCTTTGGTATAGCCTTTCTTACTTTAGACCTGCTATATTTTGAGCCTATTACTTTACAGATTTCTATTAATCTATATAATGTTATTCTATAATACTCATCTAAGTCTTTTATTTCTTTTTTTACAAGTTCTAGTTTTTCTTTAGGATAGTAAATAAGTGTTGAAAGTTTTCTCCTTTCTTCTTGTGTCATACTATTTTTAAATATTTCATCTATTTTCGTTTTTATTACACCAGACGCATTTTTTAGTATATGCAGAAAAGATTCGTATTCTCCATGTAAATCACTCAAAAAATGTTCAGTTCCTTTTGGTAAATTCTGTATGGCTTCAAGATTTATAATTTCCGTACAAACGCTTTGTACTGTTGGAAACTTTTCCGAAAGGATTCTCAAATATTTAAGTTCTTCCTTTTTATAATTCTCCATTTTACTCACCCTTTTTATAAACTATTTTCTAATTCTTTTATTTTATCCCTCAATTCTGCAGCTTTTTCAAATTCCATATCTGCTGCATATTTTAACATCTCATCTGTTAGTTTATTTATGATATCTTCTATGCTTTCATCTTTATCTATATCATATTTTTCTTTTGCTTCTTCTATTATACTAGCTTTAATAGTCTCCCTAATATCCTTTTTAATAGTTTGTGGTGTAATGCCATTTTCTTTATTATATTCTTGTTGAATCTTCCTTCTTCTATTTGTCTCTGAAATTGCCTTTTCCATAGATTCTGTCAGTTCATCTGCATACATTATTACCTTTCCTTCTGTATTTCTAGCTGCACGTCCAATAGTTTGGATAAGCGATCTTTCTGAACGAAGAAATCCTTCTTTATCTGCATCTAATATTGCCACCAGTGAAACTTCTGGTATATCTAATCCTTCTCTTAGCAGATTGATACCCACCAAAACATCAAACTCACCGCAATCTTAAATCTCGTATTATCTCCATTCTTTCCAATGCTTTTATATCTGAATGCATATATTTCACTTTTATGTCAATTCCTGCTAAGTAACTTGTCAAATCTTCTGCCATTTTTTTGGTTAATGTTGTAACTAATACTCTTTCCGATTTTTCTACTCTTTCTCTTATCTGCTCTATTAAATCATCAATCTGAGTTTCCACAGGTTTTACTTCTATTTTTGGATCTAATAATCCTGTTGGTCTTATAATTTGTTCTACCACATTATTTTTTGAATGTTGCTTTTCATACTCTGCTGGTGTAGCACTTACAAATATTACTTGATTTATTCTTTGCTCAAATTCATCAAATTTTAAAGGTCTATTATCAAATGCAGATGGCAGTCTAAATCCATATTTAACCAAAGATTCTTTTCTTGCTCTATCACCATTATACATTGCTCTTACTTGTGGTATTGTAGCATGGGACTCGTCTATTAATAATAGAAAATCTTTTGGAAAATAATCAAACAATGTATATGGACTACTTCCCGCTTCTCTACCACTTATATGTCTTGAATAGTTCTCTATTCCTTGACAAAATCCTGTTTCCCTCATCATTTCTATATCAAAATTTGTTCTTTCTTCTATTCTTTGAGCTTCTATTAGTTTGTTATTTTCTTTAAAATATTTTACTCTCTCTTCTTTTTCTTTTTCTATGCTTTCAATTGCTCTTTCCATTTTATCTGAAGTTGTAACATAATGAGAATTTGGAAATATCATAACATGATTTCTACTTGCTGT
>CANQHH010000152.1 GCA_947623615.1 uncultured Clostridia bacterium
TATTCCTTCATCATTTTCACTATAACCAACAAATGCTTCATGGCTAGGTTGATAAACTCCAGTAGATGGTAAACCATTTATTCTATATGTACTTTGTCCAACACGCGAACAATTCCAACATATTCCACCATCTTCAAAAGTCATCCAGTATCTATATATTTTTCCTTCTTCGTCTGCAAATGGTACATTATATTTTTTTAATTTATACTTTTCGTCGAATCTACTATAATTTTGAATATTGAAGTTTTCTTCTCTATCATAAACTGGAGTTATATAACTTAGCCAAAAAGCTCCTTTATCAAATGTGCCTGCTTCTTCTTTACCTGTTTTTCCTCCACGAGTCCACCAGTTAAACCATTCAGCCTCATCATCTCTAACCGCATCTTGCATAACCATACGCATTAATTCAATTTTTAACGTCTTAAACTCTTTTGAAAAATCACCCTCAAGATACATTTCCTTTACTTTTTCAAAATGAGATATAACATCATAATTTGGAGCTAAATGAGAAAATGAAAATGGTGATGATATCCTTTCACTACTATATGCTGCAGAAACAGCAATCATCATTTTTTTGTATAAATCCAATTGTGAATCATCTTTCAATTTTTCATATTCTGCATTGTATAATGCTCCTAATGAATTTAGGAATTTATACCCATCATTTATCTCACCAACATCTATAACTAGCTCTAACACATCATCATTACTTAATATCCAATCCATAGCCTTTCTACAATTTTCATCTGTATTAGCTAAGTTTTGAAGATTCCAATAACCAAATCTATTTACAAATTCTCTTTTTAAAACATCTGCCTTATTAGTAGAATAAATGTTTTCACAATCACCAGATGTAATTTCTTTGTCATATTCCTTAATTTTTTTAATTTTATCATATACTTCAGAATTTTTATCATAATCTGCTTTTGCAATTTTAGCAGCACCTAAAACACAGTGATCACTAGAATTTACATTATCAGCTTTATCTACATATATTTTTAAAAATTTCTTTCCTTCAATATCAACATCAACACTGACACAGTCATTTGCTGATTTAAGTATTTCTTTTAATCCTTTTACTTCACGTTCTTCCCAAGTTTTCTCATCATCTGATACAGATATTGTTACCTTAATGCTAGCCACATCTGGTCTTGATGCATCAACACCAACATCTGCAATAAAACGGGTAAATTCTGTTGAATACTCAGATATATCATAAATTAATTGTCCATCAGCATGGAATCCCATACCTATAGGGTATGAAACAACTTCTCCGTCTTTTCTTAATCGAATTGTATTTCCATCAGAATTTTTATTTTTCTGAATATTACCCCAACCAGTCTTAGATTGACTATTATACTGCATATCTGATAAATAGATATAATCTTTATCAGTCTGTATCGCTCTTTCTTTAGAATTATCAGTTTCTGAGCCATCATATGATAATGCAGACATATAATTTTCTTTTAAATTTGCCGACATCACTATAGAACTTGCTTTTCCTGCAAAAACCTTATATCCTAAAACTGACATAAATATTGTAATATTAAGAATAATTATCAAATATATCTTTGAAATTCTTCTTTTATCTTTATATCTTTTTTTATCCATAAAATTTCCCCTTCTCATATAAATTTACCACTATAATCTTATCAAATTTTCACTTCTATAGCAATACTTTTTATTATTTAAAAACTCAAAACATGTTGAAATTAATATGTTTTTAAAATATAATACAATAAAAAAAGGAATTAATTTGAAAATGAAAAATAACATGAAAAAAACACCTATATCTTTAATTATTTTTATTATACTTATTATTTGTATAACATTTTTAGTAGTAGCTATTAATAACTACTGGACTAAAATGTTATCTTATAGTGATTCCGATAATACTGTTATGCACTCCAATTCTGAACCTATTGTTTATCGCTCGCCATATGCTGATGCATTTTCTAATGCACGAGCTATGGTAATTGGAGATTGTACAGCTGAGGGACTCATAGCATATACTGAACTATATGATACAAATGTAATTTGGTCTAGAGGAAGACCTGTTCTTTATATTAATGAAGATTTGGATAAAGCTATAGAATATAAACCAAACATATTATTTTTATCATATGGATCAAATGACCTACAATTATGGAATGGCAATGTTGATGGCTTTATAGACTCATATAAGGATTGTATCAAGCTTATTAGACAAGTTTTACCAAATACTAAAATTTTTATAAACTCCATTCTTCCTGTAAGTGATAAATCTATCAAAAGCGATCCATCATTTGCTTACGAGCCACTATTTAACAAAAAACTTAAACAATTATGCACTAAAGAAAATATTACTTACATAAATAACAATAAGTTGCTTACTCAAAGTCCTGACGGCGTAATCTATGAAACAGATGGAATCCATCCAAGACCATTTTATTATGAGCTATGGGTAAAAAATATGATGCAAAGTGCAAATATGTAGCAGTAAAATATGAACTATATATTTTGCTCTATTTGTTGACAATTCTCAAAAATGTTGCTATAATAATAATAGCTTAAGCGAAGTTGTCTAGTATAGCCTGACAATAACACACCAGATATGTGAGTGATGACACATATCTTTTTTTATGGAATAGGAAAATCAAAGATTTTCCTATTCCATAAAAATGCTATAATCGCTATTGCCTTTGAGATTTGCTCATTTTATTCGCAAACTCAAATTGGCAAGAACAAATGGCAGTCAAAGACCTCTTCGTTCTGCAAAAAAACAGAGCAGGTGATGAACTGCTCTGAAATTACTATGTAATTTTTTAATTTTCGTTGTCTTTATGATATTTCTTCAATTCTTCTTCCAATTTTTCAATTTTCTGAAGTAGAATCCATATCAACATATAACCTGACAAAATAACTCACCTCCTTTACACAAAGATTTCCTTTATGAAAAGGATGTTCCTATTATACTTCTTTTTACATTATTTTACAATAGAAATTAAAAAATTCATAATTTATTTATTTTCCGCTAATCAAATGAAACTTGCCAACATAAATTTTTTGTTTTTTCTTCTCCCTTATATTTATGGAATCTTTTCATTGGTAAGATAACTCATTCCTTCTCTTTTAGTATATTCTTCCCTTCAAAATATGTAGCAACAAAATATGAACCATATATTACGCCAATAATTATTACTGTTGCTATAATAGATGGCAGTAAATCGTCTTTTGAAGCTAAACCAGACATTATTATTATTGCAAATTGTATTCCGAATATAGAATGTATAATCGCCAAAACAAGT
>CANQHH010000153.1 GCA_947623615.1 uncultured Clostridia bacterium
ATTATTCGCATTATTTCAACTGATTTTTCTTCTTCATCTAAATCTTTATACAATCCATTTAAAATTTTTCTATTATTTATACAAATAGTAAAGTCGTCAAATCCTAACTCCTTTATTGTAAGATATATAATATTAGGAATTTCTGCATCATTTATTATGCTTAATTCACCATCACCTATTATATCTATATCACATTGGTAAAACTCTCTAAATCTACCTTTTTGAGGTTTCTCACCTCTATATACTTTGCCTATCTGATATCTCCTAAATGGAAATGTTATATTGTTATAATATTGTGTTACATATTTTGCAAGTGGTACTGTTAAATCAAATCTTAAAGCTAAGTCGTTTTCACCTTTATTAAAACGATAAATTTGCTTTTCTGTTTCACCACCAGCTTTTGCTAAAAGTACATTTGCCATTTCTATTATTGGAGTATTTAATGGTAAAAATCCAAATCTCTCATACGACTTTTGTATAATTTCCTTCATTTTATTAAATTTAATTTGCTCTTGTGGTAGCAATTCCATGAAACCTGGTAGTGTTTTTGGCTCTACTTTCATATTCTGTCCCCCCTATTTTATTAATTCTCCTCACTTGGCTTTAGATTATAGTATAGTGGCTCTTCATCTATTATTTTTGTTGACTGTCCATGTCCTGGATACACTATTGTATCATCTGGTAAAACAAGTAATTTGTTCGATATAGATTTAATAATATCTTCAAAACTACTTGTTGGCAAATCTGTTCTGCCCCATGTTCCTTTAAATAATGTATCTCCAGAAAACAAAAGTCCTTTTTGTTCACAATATAGCGAACTTCCGCCTTTAGTATGACCTGGTGTATGTATCACCCTAAATTCCAATTGACCCACATGTACTAAATCATTATCGTCAACTCTTGAATCTGCTTCTAAATCTTCTGGCATAAGACCAACATATTCTCTTAAATTTATGGAAGTATCATGTAATCCATCCGCATCATCTCTATGAATTAAGATATCTCCGCCTTTTCTTTCCTTTAATTCTTTTACCCCTGAAATGTGATCAACGTGACAATGAGTTAAATAAATATATTTTAAATCTGCCTTCAATATATCAAGTAACTCAACTATTTTATCCACTTCTCCACCTGGGTCAATTACCATAGTTTCTTTCGTTTCTTCATCTTCAATAATATAACAATTAGTTTTTGTATCTATTCTGGTTTCAACCCTTACATTCTTTAAAATCATAACTCCTCCAAAACTGACCTGTCCCCAAATCCTAAAAAAAAGGAAAAGGGGTCTGTCCCTATTTTTTTCTTTTTACTTCATATACGCTGTCTACTTTTCTTAGTGCTTTTAGTATTTTGTTTAATTGTTCAATATTTTCTACTTCGATGGTTAGTTCTGTTATTGCTATCTTTTCTTTTGTGGCTCTTGATGATACTGCCATAAGTTTACATTTATTATTTCCAATTTCTGATATTATATCTGATAATAATCCGCTTCTGTCATTTGCATATATTTCTATATCTACATTATAGGTTGTTTCATCATTACTATGCCAATATACATCTATTATTCTATTTTCTTCTGATATCAAGTTTTTCATGTTTACACAATCTGCTCTATGTACTGATACACCTCTACCTTTTGTGATATAACCAACGATCTCATCACCTGGTACAGGATTACAACATCTTGATAATTTAACTAAACAATTGTCAATTCCTTTTACTATTATACCATTTTGCGATGGTTTTTGCTTATGTATTTTTTCTTTTGATAACTCCTCTAAAGTTTTCTCCAAATTTTCTTCATGATGCACTTTTCGATATTCTTCTAACATTCTTGCTATTATTTTTCCAGGTGATATTGACCCAAAACCAACACTTGAATACATATCTTCTATAGTGTTGAATTTGTATCTATTTAAAGCAACTTGTACATATTCTGTTTTAAATAAATCATCATATTTCATTCCTATTTTCTTTATTTCTTTTTCTATTAAATCCTTACCTTTTACAATGTTCTCTTCTCTTTGATTTTTCTTGAACCATGAAGAAATTTTATTTTTTGCTCCAGAACTTTTTACAAATTTTAGCCAATCTCTACTTGGTCCTTTGGAATGATCTGACGTGATTATTTCTACAATATCTCCATTATTTAATTTCGTTATTATTGGCATCATTTTACTATTTATTTTACAGCCAACCATATGATGTCCAATCTCTTCGTGAATTTGATATGCAAAATCTATTGGTGTACTTTCCTTTGGCAATACTTTTATTGCTCCCTTTGGAGTAAATACATATACCTCATCTTCAAACAATTCCTTTTTTAATGTTTGCATAAATTCCTCAGGATCTTGCATGTCTTTTTGCCACTCTAAAGTCTCTCTTATCCAGGCTAATTTATCGTCCTCTACTTTAACATTTGCTTTCTTTCCTTTTGCAAAACTTGTTTCTTTATATGCCCAATGTGCCGCAATTCCAAATTCTGCAACTCTATGCATATCCCATGTACGTATTTGTACCTCAAATGGTGTTCCCTTAGGACCTATAAGTGTTGTATGTAATGATTGATACATGTTAGGTTTAGGAACTGCAATATAGTCTTTAAATCTTCCTGGCATAGGATTATATAAATCATGTACTACTCCTAATGCTGCATAACAATCTTTTATTGAATTTACTATTATTCTTAAAGCAAATAAGTCATAGATTTGATCTAAAGTAACATTATCTCTTTTCATTTTTCTATATATACTATATAAATGTTTTGCGCGACCTGTAATTTCTGCATCAATTTTTTGTTTTTTCAATTCTACCCTAATTTGATCCATTATCTGATCTATAAATTTTAGTCTTTCTTCTCTTTTTTTATCTATTCCTTCTACTATTTCTCTATAATCTTCTGGATACAAATACTTAAATGATAAATCTTCCAATTCCCATTTTAAAGAATAAACTCCAAGCCTATTCGCTAAAGGTGCATATAAATTCATCGTCTCTGTTGCATTTGCAATTTGCCTATCTCTACTAAGATATTTTAATGTCCTCATATTATGCAATCTATCTGATAACTTTATCAATATTACACGTATATCTTTTCCCATTGCTAAAAACATTTTTCTGTAATTTTCTACTTGCTGTTCTTCTACACTTGTATAATATCCAAGTTTTCCTAATTTCGTTACTCCATCAACCATCTCAGCAATTTCTTTGCTAAATTCACGCTCAATATCTTCCTTAGTTGCATCTGTATCTTCTACAACATCATGCAATAAAGC
>CANQHH010000154.1 GCA_947623615.1 uncultured Clostridia bacterium
CAATCTGCAATAAAAACAGGAGGAATAATAGATGGTATATCAGATGTAATTGATGTAGTTTTAAATAAAACAAGTGATATGGGGTTAATTAATAGAAATGTTGCATCAGTGATAGGAAAAGGAAAAGATGTTATATTAGATAATGTTGCAAAAAATATAGAAAATACATTTACAGAGCAGATAGATAATATGGAAAAATTAGCAAAGTATGAAAACAATTGGAAGAGTTATTATAAAGAAAAGGATTTTGAAGGCATGGAAAGAGAATATGAAAAAATAAGGGAAAGAACTAAATTGCTTATACCATTGGAAAATACGCTAAAAGAGGCAAGAGTTATAGAAAACATACATAATGTTATAAAAAATAACGGACAAAATTTTGATTTGACAAATGAAGAATTAGAATTAGCAAAAATGCTAACATAAAAGCCATAAAAATACTTATAAATTCACTTTTTAATTGATTTTTGCTTGCATATTTTTATCTATTTTAGTATAATACAAGGGTAGGAAAAAGACTAGAAAAGAGGTAGAAAAATGGAAGAAAATGAGGGAAAAATTATCGAGAGAAATATAGAAACAGAAATGAGGACATCTTACATAGATTATGCAATGAGTGTTATCGTTTCTCGTGCCCTTCCAGATGTAAGAGATGGTTTAAAGCCTGTGCATAGAAGAATTTTATATGCTATGCATGAAGATGGAATTACATCAGATAAACCATATAGAAAATGTGCTAACACAGTAGGTTCAGTTTTAGGTAGATATCATCCACATGGTGATAGTTCTGTGTATGATGCAATGGTAAGATTAGCACAAGATTTTACAATGAGGTATCCATTAATAGATGGTCATGGTAATTTTGGTTCAATAGATGGAGATACAGCTGCAGCTATGAGGTACACAGAAGCTAGAATGTCTAAAATAGCAGAAACAATGTTAGTAGACATAGAGAAAAATACAGTCGATTTCATGCCAAACTATGATGATAGATTGCAAGAACCAAGAG
This sequence comes from uncultured Clostridia bacterium, assembly GCA_947623615.1. Classification (GTDB taxonomy): domain Bacteria; phylum Bacillota; class Clostridia; order TANB77; family CAG-508; genus CALXVA01. The sequence continues at coordinate 1,010 of CANQHH010000154.1, forward strand.
TGTTACCTGCTAAAATACCAGCATTACTAATAAATGGCTCATCAGGAATTGCAGTTGGTATGGCTACAAATATACCACCACACAATCTTACAGAAGTAATAAATGGTATTATAAAAATAATAGATGAAGATGATGTTACAGATGAGCAATTAATGGCAGTTATTAAGGGACCAGATTTTCCAACTGGTGCAACTATTTTAGGAAGAGAAGGAATTAAACAAGCCTATACAACAGGTAGAGGCAAGATAACAATGAGAGCTGAAGCTGAGATAGAGGAAATGAGTGGAAATAAGCAACGTATAGTTGTAAAATCATTGCCATATCAAGTAAATAAAGCAAGGTTAATTGAAAACATGGCTGCTCTTACAAGAGAAAAAAGAATAGAAGGAATTTCAGAAATTAGAGATGAATCAGATAGAGAAGAAAAAGTAAGAATTGTAATAGAACTAAAAAGAGATGTAAATGCAAATGTTATATTAAATCAATTATACAAACATACGCAATTGCAAGAAAATTTTGGTGTTATTATGCTTGCGTTAGTAGATGGAGAGCCAAAGATATTAACATTAAGACAGTGTTTAGATTATTATATTGAGCATAGAAAAAAGGTTATTTTAAGAAGAACACAATTTGACTTAGATAAAGCTTTAGCAAGAGCTCATATTTTAGAGGGATTAAAAATTGCGTTAGACAATATTGACGAAGTAATTGAAATTATACGTAATTCATATGATGATGCAAAAGAAAGATTAATGGAAAGATTTGGGCTTACAGACATACAAGCACAATCAATTCTAGATATGAGATTAAAGACATTATCAGGTTTGCAAAGAGAAAAAATAGAAAATGAATATAATGAATTGATGAAATTGATAGCACATTTAAGAGAAGTACTTGCAAGCGAAAAATTAGTTTTTGATATAATCAAAGAGGAATTATTAGAAATAAAAGACAAATACGGTGATGAAAGAAAGACTCAAATTGTTGCAGCAGAAGGAGAATTTGACATTGAGGATTTAATAAAAGAAGAACAATGTGTAGTTGCATTAACACATTTTGGATATGTAAAAAGAATGCCAATAGACACATATAAGAGTCAAAGAAGAGGCGGAAAAGGTATTACAGGAATAGCTACAAGGGAAGAAGATTTTGTAAAACAAATATTTACAGCTTCAACACATGATACAATTTTATTCTTCAGCAATAATGGAAAAGTGTATAGATTAAGGGGATATGAGATTCCTGAGGCTGGTAGAACAGCAAAAGGAACAGCCATAGTAAACCTACTAAATTTAGAGGCTGGAGAAAAAATTTCAGCAGTTATACCTATTTCAAATTTTGCAGAGGGAAAATACTTGTTGATGGCAACACAAAATGGATTTATCAAGAAAACATCATTAAGTGAATTTACATCAGTAAGAAAGAGCGGACTTATAGCTATAAGCCTAAGAGAAGAAGATAACTTAATCGACGTAAAACTTACAGATGGTGAAGATAATGTTGTTTTAGTTACAAGCAAGGGTATGAGTATAACATTTAGCGAAAAAGATGTAAGACCTATGGGAAGAAGCGCAATGGGAGTTATAGGAATAAAACTTGCAGATGATGATACAGTTATAGGTATGGAGTCAATTATAAATGGAAGTAATGCAACACTTCTTTCAATAACAGAGAATGGATTTGGAAAAAGAACAGAATTAGATGAGTACAGATTACAGACAAGAGGCGGAAGAGGTGTAATGACATATAAGATAACACCTAAAACAGGTAACATCGTTGGAATAAGAATTACGAATGATGAAGAGGATGTAATGCTTATAACAGATACAGGAACAATTATAAGATTGAGAGTTTCTGAAATAAGTATATTAGGAAGAGTTACACAAGGAGTAACACTTATGAGAACCAATGAAGGTAAGGTTGTAAGTATAGAAACTATTTCTAATGAAGATGAAAAAGTGGAGGAATAGTAAATTGTTAAATGAACAGCAAAGAATATATTTAGACATTTCAGTTGAAAATGATTTATATCAAATGATGCAAATAATTGAAACTGATAGAGCATCAGACATATCAAATATGAATAAATATAAAGAAGAGGCAATCAAGAAATTTATAAGTGAACTACCAGATGAATATAAAAAAAATAAACAAGAGATAGAAAATATTATTGCACAAAAGTTGGATAAAATGGGAATGCCAACAAAATGGGGTAAAGTAATAATACAAAAAGCACAAAAGAATATAAATTAAAAAATC
>CANQHH010000155.1 GCA_947623615.1 uncultured Clostridia bacterium
CGTAGTGCTAATATAGCTTTAATTCAATATGAAGATGGAGAAAAATCATATATATTAGCTCCAGTAGGATTAAAAGATGGAGATAAAGTAATATCTGGAGAAAAAGCAGATATTAAACCAGGAAATTGCATGAAAATTGAAAATATACCAGTAGGTACAATGATTCATAATATAGAATTAAATCCAGGTCAAGGTGGTAAATTAGTAAGAGCAGCAGGACAAGATGCTCAATTAATGGCAAAAGAAGGAAAATATGCTCATGTAAGATTACCATCAGGAGAAATGAGATTAATATTAGCAGTATGTAAAGCTACAATAGGAACTGTAGGAAATTCAGATCATGAAAATGTAAAAATAGGTAAAGCTGGAAGAAAAAGACATATGGGCGTAAGACCAACAGTAAGAGGTTCTGCAATGAACCCAGTAGATCACCCACATGGTGGTGGTGAAGGTAAAGCACCAGTAGGACGTCCTGGACCAATGACACCTTGGGGCAAACCAGCATTAGGATACAAGACAAGAAAGAAAAATAAAAAGTCAGATAAATTAATTGTAAAGAGAAGAAAATAAAATCTTGAAAAGGGAGGAAAACTAAATGTCAAGATCAAGCAAAAAAACACCATTTATTGAACCTAAATTGCTAAAAAGAATTGAAGCTATGAATGAAAGTGGAAAAAAAGATGTAATTAAGACATGGTCAAGAGCTTCTACAATTTATCCACAAATGGTAGGTCATACAATAGCAGTTCACGATGGTAGAAAACACGTGCCAGTATATGTTTCAGAAGAAATGATTGGACACAAATTAGGTGAATTTGCACCAACAAGAACTTTTAAAGGACACGCAGGAGACAAAACAACAAAAAATAAAAAATAAGGGAGGTAATTTAAGTGGAAGAGACTATTATACCAAAGGCAGAAGCAACCCTTAAATATGCTAGAATTTCAAGTAGAAAAGTAAAAATTGTAGCAGACCTAATTAAGGGAAAGGATATTGACGAAGCTTTAGCTATATTAAAATTTACACCAAAAGCTTCATCTGAAATTATAGAAAAATTATTAAAATCAGCAATAGCAAATGCTGAAAATAATCACAATATGGCTCATGATAAATTATATGTTGCAGATATATATGCAAATCAAGGACCAACATTAAAAAGAATTAGACCAGCTGCTAAAGGAAGTGCAGTGAGAATTAGAAAAAGAACAAGCCATATTACAATAGTATTGAAAGAGAGAGAGTAAGAGAAAGGAGGAATTTTACAAAATGGGACAAAAAATGGATCCACATGGATTAAGAGTAGGTGTTATAAAAGATTGGAGTTCAAAATGGTATGCTGATTCAAAGGATTTTGGAGATTATCTAGTAGAAGACCATCAAATTCGTGTGTATGTTAAGAAAAAATTATATAGTGCAGGAATTTCAAAAATTGAAATAGAAAGAACTGCAAAATTTGTTAGAGTAAATGTTTATACAGCAAAACCTGGAATAGTTATAGGAAAAGGTGGAAATCTTGCTGAAAACTTAAAAAATGAATTAGAGAAAATGATTAATAAAGAAGTAAATCTAAATATTGTTGAGGTTAAGAACATTGATTTAGATGCAAAATTAGTAGCAGAAAATATTGCTATGCAATTAGAGAAAAGAATTTCTTTTAGAAGAGCTATGAAACAATGTATGCAAAAAACTATGAAAGCAGGTGCTTTAGGAATAAAAACTGCAGTATCTGGAAGATTAGGTGGAGCAGACATGGCTAGAACTGAATTCTATAAAGAGGGTACAATACCACTTCAAACTTTAAGAGCAGATATAGATTATGGATTTGCGGAAGCAGATACAACATATGGAAAAATAGGTGTAAAAGTTTGGATATATAAAGGAGAAGTTCTTCCTACTAAAAAGAAAGTAGTGGAAGGAGGAGACAAATAATGCCATTAATACCAAAAAGAACAAAGTATAGAAAACAACAAAAAGGTAGAAATAGAGGAAAAGCAACAAGAGGAAATAGAGTAACAGATGGAGAATATGGTTTACAAGCATTAGAAGCAGGACAAATTACTTCAAACCAAATAGAAGCAGCCCGTGTTGCTATGACACGTTATATAAAAAGAGGTGGAAAAGTTTGGATTAAAATATTCCCAGACAAACCAATAACAAGAAAACCTATAGGAACTCGTATGGGAAAAGGTAAAGGTGCGGTTGAATTTTGGGTAGCAAACGTAAAACCAGGAAGAGTAATGTTTGAAATAGCAGGTGTTGCAGAAGATACTGCAAGAGAAGCTTTGAGATTAGCTGCAAACAAACTATCTGTTAAGTGCAAATTTGTAAAAAATGAAACTGAAATAGGTGGTGAAATAGATGAAGATAAATAAAATAAAAGAAATGTCTTCACCAGATTTAGAAAAAGAATTAGGAGAATTAAAATCTGAGCTTTTCAAGTTAAGATTTAGTCTAGCAACACATGGACTAGATAATCCTATGAAAATTAAAGAAGTGAAGAAAGATATAGCAAGAATAAAAACTGTATTAACAGAAAGAGAAATGGCTGGAGAAAATAAATAGGAAGGAGATTAAATAAATGGAAGAAAGAAATCTTCGTAAAGTTATGGTTGGTGTTGTTTCTTCAAATAAAATGGATAAAACAGTAGTTGTATCTGTTCAAACAAGTGAAAAACACAAAACTTATGGTAAAGTACAAAGAAGAACATATAAACTAAAAGCCCATGATGAAGAAAATGCCTGCCAAATAGGTGATAAAGTAAAAGTAATGGAAACAAGACCTTTATCTAAAGATAAAAGATGGAGAGTTGTGGAAATTTTAGAAAAGGCAATAGTCAAGTAATAAAGGAGGAATTTTAACATGGTACAACAACAAACTATATTAAAAGTAGCAGACAATACAGGTGCTAAAGAAATTATGTGTATCAGATGTTTAGGCGGATCTTATAGAAGATATGCTAGAATTGGTGATATAATAGTTGCTTCTGTAAAAACAGCTACACCAGGTGGCGTTGTAAAAAAAGGTGATGTTGTAAAGGCTGTAGTAGTAAGAACAAAAAATCCTACAAGAAGAGCAGATGGTTCATATGTAAGATTTGATGAAAATGCAGCAGTTATTATAAAAGAAGATGGAACACCAAGAGGAACTCGTATATTTGGTCCAGTTGCAAGAGAATTAAGAGA
>CANQHH010000156.1 GCA_947623615.1 uncultured Clostridia bacterium
CGGGACGCTTTTAAACGTCTAACTGATTTCGAGTCAGCCTCGTTATGACCACTTCGATACCACTCCAAAAATATCTTTCTCTTCTTGATAAACTATTTCTTTTTTTCTCTTAATTTTTTAAAAAAATTTTTTAATATTGCTTCGCACTCCTGTTGCATTATTCCTTTTTCAACTTCTACTTTATGATTAAATTTATAATCCTCTAATAAATTTAAAACAGAACCACATGCTCCTGTTTTTTCATCAGTTGTACCTATATAAACCTTTTTTATTCTAGCTTGTATTAACGCTCCTGTACACATACAACATGGCTCTAATGTTACAAACATTTCACAATCATTTAATCTCCAAGACTCTAACTTTTTACTTGCTTTTTGTATTGCAATTATTTCTGCATGTTTTGTTGTATCTTTTTTACTTTCTTTTATATTATATGCTCTTGCTATTATTTTATCATCTTTTACAATTATTGCTCCTACTGGTATTTCTTCTTTGTTATATGCTTTTTGAGCCTCTTTTAATGCCTCTTTCATATATTTGAGTTTATATCGTTCTTCCAAATTTTTCTCCTTTTATTATGGATTTAAATATATAAAAAGCATTTCTCCTCTAAGCTTATCTTCAAAGAAAGTATTTCTCTCTTATCCAGAAAAGCTTAGAGAAGACTCGCCTTGTTATATTCAATTTTACTATACTTTAACGCTATTATATTAGCATATTTTTTAACTTTTTTCAATACGTAAATCGAAAAATATATTCTATCAGTTATCGCCTCCTGCCGACCAATCAGCATAAGGCTGTCCATTTATTAGTTCCGTCATGCTTATAAGTTGTCTGTTTTCCTCTATTTCTATAATTTGGTGTTTTTATTATATTTTGTAATCCTTTATTTTTTTATTCTTTATCTGTAAATAAAATACAAAAATTCGATATGTCAAGTTCATATTTTTTAAATAATTCTCTTATCCAAAAGAATATTGTATGTCTACTATAACCCGTCTCTATAAATAAATTAGGATTTACCTCTGTTAGCCAATCATTAACTTTTTCTCGTGAGAATAATATTTTACTTCCATTCTCTGATGTGAAATTTCTTTTTGCCATTTCATCTAATATTGCTGGATTATTTGAATACAGTATTTTTATAACCTCTATATAAATATTTTTAAAATATTTTCCTCTATATTTTACGCCATCATATTTAAAGCCATATAATTTATAAGCAGGATTTTCTACATATTCATTACCATCATCTTCTTCATTATCTAAATAAAACTCATAATATTTTTCGAATTCTAATGATGTATCTATATCTTTTGGATATGGATATTTATCTATAATCATCTTCGATAATCTGTCTGCTCTGCATATAATCTCCTTTTCACCCCATTTTGTAATTTCTGGTTTTGATAACTCTTGATTTAATACTTTGATTTTTGACTTTCCTTCTTCAAGATAATCATTAAACTTCTTTTTCTTTTCCAAAAATGGATAATTACTATATTCTGAATTATAGCCTGTAATTGATAAATTTCCTAATGTATGAACATATTTATCATATATTTCTTGATATTTATCTTCTCCTAAATCTTGTTTCCACTGATTACTCAAATTTTCTGGCATAATATGCTCTATAGTTAAATCTGACATATCAACATTTTCTTTACTTGAATTTTCTATGATGTCAAAGAAATAACGTAAAATTCTAGATTTTTTATACATATTTTTATAATGTAATCCATCATTAAATGTTTCATTACTTGGCATTTTATCATTTGTTTTTAATGTGCAAATATACGATTCTAATGCTTTATAATATTTATCTTTATTCTTCTTATTTTTTTCAAATACTTTATCATATAATCCTGCATAAAATCTTCTTAAACTTGATGAAGGAATTTCTGCTACTGCTCTCCTTAAAGCATAATTTCCAAATAAAAATAAAATATTATTAAATTCCTCTTCTTTTTCTTTTAATTTTTCAATTTCATTTTTATTATCCGAAACTTCATATATTTTTTGTACATCTTTATAGTCATCGCAAACTTTTAACAAAAACGGATATATTGTACTATGTTTTAAAATTTCGAATATTTTACATAGTTTATTTGACTCTTCACCATATATTTTTGAATTATTACAAACAATTAGTTTATAATATTCACCAAACTTTATTATTTCTTCAAATACTTCGTTTGAATTATTTACTTTTCTATAATAATTTTTAAAGTTTTCATAAACCTTTTTCTCTTCAATATATCTGCTGTCTTTCATTACAAGAAAATCATAGAAGAATTTTTCGACATTTTCTTTTCCAATATCATTTTGTAATTTAACCCAATATTTTTTATAATATTCCTTTTGTACTCCCGGATCTGTAATCCCCATAAGTAAAAAGTTTCTAATTAAATCAGATGTTTCTAAGTTTATTCCTGTTGAGTTAATACTTTCAAAAATTAATTGTGCATCATCTTTTTTATCTAATATAATTTCTACAACCTCTAAATTTGTAATTCCATCAAATATCTGATTAATAGTCATTCCGTCTTCTTTTATTGATTTTTTAATTCTATCTAAAAAATTAAAATAATTTATTGCCACATTAGATGTTCTATCTAAATCGTTTAAATTATTCATTAAAATATTTTCTAATTCACTATTATCACTATCAACTGTTTTTAATTTTAATTTGTATCTGTCCTCACAATTTTCATTATACAAGGAATCATAAATTCTTCTTTTTATTCTTTCATCTTTTTCAGCATCCCCATAGTCATATAGTGCCTTTAACAATAATATAACTGTAGTCAATCTTTGCTGTCCATCTATTATTTGACAAAATGTGAAATTGTCTCTAGTACTTTCTGAATATACCAAACTTCCTAAATAATGGTTTCTGTTCTTTTTTATACTATCAATTATATCATCATATAACTGATTACAGTGTTGCTTTTTCCATGAATACAGCCTTTGATACACTGGAATTGTGTACTGCCTATATGTTTGTTCTATTATTTTTGTATATAATGGTCTATTATTTGCCTCCACTTTTTCACCTTCTTTTACATCTCTTTTTCACATTCTATCATAACATATTTTTTTTTACAATAATATATTTTAATAAACTTTCTTTTCCAGATTTCCCTATAAGTTCCTTGACTTTAGTTTCT
>CANQHH010000157.1 GCA_947623615.1 uncultured Clostridia bacterium
TAGCCAACTAAAGATATTCGAGAAACATTTGTAAATGTTGAATTAAATACTTTCAAATCTTTTTCTATTAATTGCTGGAACTTAATAAGATTTGACGATTTTATTGTAAAACTAATGTTGAGACTATTTATACTATTATTAATAAGCGTATTTATAGAAACTCCATTTTGAATCAATGTTACACATAATTTATCAAACATATCATCATTATATGTTTCGTATTTTAATGTCACCAAAAATATTTCATCATTTTTTACAATGCTCTTTACAGATTTTTCTTCTATTTTATCGCAAATTACTGTTCCTACATTATTATTAAATGTTGAACCTGTTTCTATTATAACACCATATTTTTCTGCTATTTCTACACATCTATTATGTAGAACTTTAGCACCTTCACCAGATAAATCTAACATTTCTTTATATGAAATATTTTCTAATTTCTTGGCTTCTGTTATTTTATTTGGGTCAGTAGAATATACTCCATCAACATCAGAAAATATATAACAATGGTCTGCCTTTATTGCTGCAGCTACAGCCACAGCAGTTGTATCTGATCCACCTCTTCCTAATGTAGTTATATCTCCGTTTTCATTAATTCCTTGAAAACCAGCAATTATAACTATATTGTTTTTATTTAATTCTTCATCTATTCTAGATGTATTAATTTGCTCAATTACAGCATTTTGGTTTACTTTATTTGTATATATACCTGCTTGCCAACCAGTTAATGAAATTGTAGGATATCCCATCCTATTCAAAAGAATACTCAATTTTGATATCGATACTTGTTCTCCTGTACTTAATAAAACATCCATTTCTCTTTCTTTTGGCTCATATGCTAATTCTTTTGCTTGTTTTATTAAGTTATCTGTCGTTTTCCCTTGTGCAGAAACAACAACTACAACTTTATTACTTTGGTCGTAGTATTCTATTATTTTATTTGCCACAATATTTAATTTTATATTATCTGCAACTGAACTTCCACCAAATTTAAGAACTATTGTCTCCATTGTCTTCAGTCCTTTAAACAAAAAAATATTATAGATATTTATACTTATAAATACCTATAATATATTTTATTGTATCTTTTTAATTTTGCTACTTTTCTTTTATATTCTTTAGATAGCTATCTATAAAACCATTTAAATCTCCATCCATTACACCTTGAACATTACCTGTTTCATAATTAGTTCTATGGTCTTTTACCATAGTATATGGACAAAAAACATATGAACGTATTTGACTTCCCCATGCTATATCCATTTGTATTCCTTTTAGCTCTTCTATAGTGTCTTTATGCTCTTTCTCCTTTAACGCAAAAAGCTTTGATTTTAACATTTTCATAGCTGTTTCTCTGTTTTGAATCTGTGACCTTTCAGTTTGACACGATACTACTATGTTTGTAGGTAAATGTGTTATTCTTATAGCAGATGATGTTTTATTTATATGTTGACCACCTGCTCCAGATGCTCTATAGGTATCTATTCTCAAATCATCTGGATTGATATCTATTTTTATATCCTCTGTTATTTCTGGTAATACTTCAACAGATGCAAATGATGTATGTCTCCTCCCCCCTGCATCAAATGGCGAGATTCTTACAAGCCTATGTACTCCTTGTTCCCCTTTTAAGTAACCGTATGCATAATTACCAGAAACCAAGAAAGTTACACTTTTTATTCCTGCTTCATCTCCTGCTAAATAGTCCAATTCTTCAATTTTATATCCATTACTATTAGCCCATCTAGAGTACATTCTATATAACATTTCAACCCAGTCTTGTGCTTCTGTTCCTCCTGCACCTGGATGTAAAGTTACAATCGCATTATTAGAATCATACTTGCCAGAAAGCAAAGTTGCAATTTCTAATTTATATACTGAGCCTTTTAGTTGATTTACGCTTTTTATTAATTCTGTTAACATATCATCATCCGCTTCAATCTGCAACAAATCACCTATCTCTAATAAATTATCTAATTCATTTTTTACTTTCTTAAACTGTTCTATTTTGCTTTTTATATTATTAATTTTCTTTAATATTATCGAACTTTTTTGACTGTCCTGCCAAAAATTTTCAGTAGCTGTTTGCTGTTCGCACTCTTTTAATTCACTTTCCAGACTAGTGATGTCAAAGTGCATCACCTATTTCATCGATTCTATTTTTTAGCTCATATAATATTTCTAAGCATTCCTCTAAACTCATTTAAATCACTCCCATTCTCTTTTAACTTTCTCCTAAAATAAATTGTCCCTCTTTCGTCTTTTTTACCTTTCCTTTACGAATCAGTTCTTGTTGCATTATCTCTAGCAAGTTTTCTTGACTTAAATTGAATCTTTTCATGGTAATATTTAATGCTTCTTTTCTTTCATATCCATCATTAAATAAACTACCTAAAAATTGAATTACATCATTCTTTTCGAACGAAGATTTTGTTAAATTATCTATTGCTTTTTTTTCAATATTTTCGTTTTCATCTTGTGCCTCTATATCTATTTTCTCGTAAGAACCTGTATTTTTCATATAAAATTTTACAGATTTTGTTGTTTGTATTTCTGTTCTTGTACTTAAATATTTTAGCAAAAATTTTCTTGTCCTTAAAAATATCATTTTCTCAAGTTCATTACCCTCAAAGTTTTTTTCTAAGTCACCACATTTAGTTAATATATATATGCATGCATCTTGTTCAAGATCATCTTTATCAAAGTTACTATATAACTTTGGATAACTATTACTAACGTTTATAACTGCATTTCGAGCTATTTGCTGTATTGTAAGTACTTCCCTTTCTACAAACTCATTAGATAACTCGCATTTATCTCCGAGCCATATTCTTCCCTTTTTATCTAAAACTTCTTGGTAATTGTTATGTCTCATATATCTTATGCTATGGGTAGTATACATACTAATAGCATAATCAAAAAAATTCTTAACTGTTATATTATTACTTTTACATATTGTTTCAATTTCTTGTTTTGTATAATATCTATTTTTTTCTATTACGGTATATATGACTTCTACAATCGATTTTATATGGAAATCTCTTATAGTTGTTTTGCTTTCATGTTTTGATGTCTTTACTAAATAATTATATATACTGCTTGTTATTCCCAATACGTAAAATAGCTCTTTTTTTGAAAGATTATATTCTTTCAT
>CANQHH010000158.1 GCA_947623615.1 uncultured Clostridia bacterium
ATTGAACTAAAAGTAAATGAAGAACAACAAATAAAATTTGGTGAATTTGATGAAACACTGCCAGATGGAACATACGATATCAAACTTAAAGGAAAATATAATTTATATGATAATGAAACGGATACTGAAGATTATGAAATAGTTAGAAACTTCACTGTATTAAAAGGAGCATATTTCACATTTGAAAATCTTGATCTTTATCCAAACTTTATTCAAGAAATGGGACAATTAGTAGGAATGGTAAATATTCACACAGAAAAAAATCTAAGTGTTGAAAGCATAAATGTACGTTTCTATAAAAACCAACAAGATACTTCTGATGCAGAAGGTACATATTTTGATTATACAATAGATCAAAGTAGCCTTTTCGGTTATGGTGAAGACGATTTATACATGATAATGGATTATGGATTCCTTTCATCACAAGCGTATGGATGTATAAAAACTGGTCAAAATCCACTTAAAGTACTTGATGTTGTTGCAAAAGATAGCTCAACAGGAAAAGATGTAGTATTTAAAGTAAATGAATTATCATATGTAAATATTCCTCGTAGCGAAGGTCAATTAGCATATTTCGATATAAAGGAAAAAACTAATATAAATAAAGAAGAAAAAACAGTTTCAACAGACTTAGAAGGTTATGTACTTGTTAATGATTTAGAAGATTACTATGTACCAGGTTCACTTTCAGCTTGTGTATATGATGAAAATGGAGAATTAATTGCAGAACAACCAATTGATGCAGTAACAGACGAAGATAAAGAGCAATTACGAGCAAAATTCGAAGAAATTGATAAAATGCCAATAGATGAAAGGCAAAAATCAGATAAAAAACAAAACGAGGGTTATCGTAAGGAGATTAAATTTAAAAATATACCAATTGCAAAATCATATAGAGTAGAAATACATGGAAAATGGTATAGTACTTATACAGACCCTAACCAAACCCGGACGTATGGAAGAAGTTCAAGAAGGTATAGTAAAAATGAAGCATAGAAGGTTCATAGGTGCCGAGGATAGCCCTACTGTAGATGCTAAACTTAATGTAAGTGCAAGTGTTCGTGTGGGTATAGAAGAGACAAAAACATATGTTAAGAAGGAAGATGGCGAATGGATACCAAGTTCATATGTAGGAAAAGGTGAAGAAGTTAAAATAGAATATCTAATTAAAGGTAATATGGATGCTGGAACTCATATAACATCTGCAACAATAAATGGTCAAGATGTTGAATTATCAGGAGTAGAAGGAAAAGTAGATGTATATGAATCAACTGTAAGAGCACCAGAAGAATCAGGTGAATTTAAAATCAATTTAACTAGAGTAGGTTTAAATACTAAAGATTATAAATTTACAGTAGACAACGAAGAATATATATTAAATTCAATACCTGTAGATGTTTTAACAAAAGAACCTAAAATAGATAACTTCAAATTAGATTATGCAACAGGCATCACACCTAAATTAACATTTAATATTACTGAAGAAAAACAACAAGAAGATGAAGAACAATTAACTTCAAAAACTATCAAAAAAGCAGAAGTAAAAGTATATAACTACATAGATAACAACAATGAATCATACAAAGAGCAGGAACCAGCAAAAACATATAAATTAAATACATCTAAAGATGCAATAAATTTAGTACAAGAAATTGAACTTGATAATTTAGAAACAGGAAATAAATATTGGGTAATTATTGAAGCAGATTATTCACTTGTAGAAAATACAGCATCAGAATCTGAAGGTATAACCAAATTTAGCAATTCAATACTTTATAGCTCACCACTTTTAATACAAACAGATAACAATATAAAAATAACTAATTTAACAGCACCTGCAAATGTAGAGAAAAACCAAGAAATAGGATTAAATTTCAAATTCAGTGCAGGAGAAGAAACTGATTTCATAAAACCTGTTAAATTAAAAGTTAAAGGAAATGATACATTATTTGATTTAACTGAAGATGAAGGAATTTTCAAAACAAATATTACAGGTTATAGTATAAGTGGTATTCAAGAAATTGAATTAGATGAAATAGTACTAAATATAGGAAAAATAATTAAACTAGAAACAGATAGTGCACATAAGGTAAATGTAGAAATTTGCAAAGATATAATTGGAGTTAAAGATTTTTCATTTAAAGAAAGTGGAGATGAAATTACATTAGATGTTTCGTTAAAAGATAGGGAAAACTCATTGATTGATAATAATATACAAATTGAAGTATATGAAGATGGAAGCACAGATAAAATAGATGGCTTAACAGTAGATGGAAGTACTCAAACATTAGAATATAAAGCTAAATTCAAACCTGGGGAAGCTAGAAAATACAAATGTATAATTAAAGCTACATATTCAAAATTACAAGATAATTCAAACCCTATAACAGAAGAAATATACACCCGTGAATTCTCGTTAGATGATAGAACAATTGAAATAAAAGATATTACAAATATCGAACTAATGAAATTTGAAAATGGTGTTACAAGAAAGGTAGAAGGCTTAACACTAGAAGAGTTAAAATCAGGAGCACAATTCTTAGTAAGAGTTTCAATGTCAAATGCTTCAGCTTTCTATTCAGATATAAGTTATTATGAAGTAAAAGATGGAAAACTTGTATTAACACTAAATTATGTAGGAGCAAAACAATATACAAATGGTGAAGAGGGAAGTATTACAGTAGATTTACTAGATAGTAATACTGAGGTAGATGGCCATAAATACTATATAACAACAAGTTCATTTACAGGCTTAATGTACTACATAAGGAATAATCCAACTGCAGAAGTTACATTAAACCATGATTTAGAAGCATACGATTATTCAGGACCTACAGACGGCGATGTATATGTTAATGTACCATTTAAAGGAAAAATAAATGGTAATGGTCATACCATCAAAAATATAGAAAGACCAATATTTAAAGAAATTGATGGAGCTACAATTGAAAACTTAACATTTACAAATGCAGTAGCAAAAGCTAAATCAGCAGGAACAGGTTTACTTGCAGGTACATCAAAAGGATCTACAATTAAAAGAGTAAACTTCTCAGGAGTAAACTTTATTATTACAAACAGTTGTGCAACAATGTTTGCAACTGCAAATGGTGGTACTACAATTGATGAATGTGAAATTACAGGAATGA
>CANQHH010000159.1 GCA_947623615.1 uncultured Clostridia bacterium
TTGAATATTCATAGACTTCCTCTTTTCTTTCAAGTCCCCCGAATATCAATATCCCCATTACCATTATTACATTTCCAAGTCTTTTGCAACTTTTACTACATTATGCATAAGCATAGCAACAGTCATTGGTCCAACTCCTCCAGGAACTGGAGTAATATATGATGCTTTATTCTCTATATTATCAAAGTCCACATCTCCAACTAATTTTCCATCTTCTCCTCTATTTATTCCAACATCTATTACTACTGCTCCATCTTTTACCATATCTGCTGTTACAAATTTAGGTTTTCCCAAAGATGCAACAACAATATCTGCTTCCTTTATAATATCTTTTATATTCTTTGTTTTAGAATGGCAAATAGTAACAGTTGCATCTTTGTTTAGTAAACATTGCGACATAGGTTTTCCAACTATATTACTTCTTCCAATAACAACAGCCCTTTTACCTTTTATTTCAATATTGTATTCTTCCAACATTTTTACAATTCCTTGTGGAGTACATGGAACTAGCCCATCTTCTCCAATTAAAAGTTTTCCAATATTTATAGGATTAAATCCATCAACATCCTTTTTATAATCAATCTTGTTAAATGCTTCCCTTATATTTAAATGACTTGGTATAGGACTTTGTAATAAAATCCCATGTATATCATCTCTTTTATTTAGTTCATCAATCAAATTTAATAGATGATCTTGTGTAATATTTTCATCTTCTAAAAACTCTTCAAACTCTATTCCGACTTCATTGCATGCTTTACTTTTATTTCTAACATATACCTCTGAAGCCTTATCATTCCCTACCATAATAACAGCTAACTTTGGAACAATTCCTTTCTCCCTTAACTTTTCTACCTCGTCCTTAACTTCACTTCTTACCTTTTTTGCAACTTCTTTTCCATTTATTATCATATAAATGGGGACAGTCCCCTTTTCCTTTTTTTTAGGATTTAGGGACAGGTCTCCTTCCCTCCTTTAGATATATTTTTCTATTTCTAAAACCAAATTACCTTTTTTAGTTGTATTTACTACTTTATTTATTTTATATCTTCCTTTTCCGCGTACCGTTATACTGTCTCCTTCTCTTAAGCTTTTCGAATTTTTTGTTAACAACTCGCCATTTACAAATACTCTTTCTTGTTTTATTATCTCCAGTATTTTTGAACGCGATGTTTTCACCATTTCAGATACTATACTGTCTGCTCTCATTGATGAAATTATAATAGTCGATGTTTGTTTTTTGACAGGCGTAACTTTTAAATCCTCCACTCTTTCAATAGAAATATAGCATTTTTCAAACCTATTTAAGCCACATAAATTATTGCACAAATATTCTGATATTTCTTTTTTCACAATAATATCAGCACCATTCATCCTTACAAGAATATCTCCAATTTTTTCACGCTTTACACCAACCTTTATTATAGCTCCCAAATAAATTTTATGTGTGTACTTACCTATTAGCTCATCAGAAAGGGTGATTCTTATTATCTGAAACATACAATTAAAGTCAAACTTTTCATTAACAAACAACATCTCTAATTTTTCTGGGTATATTATAACACATTCTCTTTCGGCTCCCTCATAACCACCATATATAACGCATCTCCTATATTCGTTAGTTTTAATTAATTTTTTCACTAAACTACTCTGATGCATATCCAAAAAATCTGTTGTTTCAATATCATTTCTCTTTTGCGATAATTCCAACTTGTCCAAAAATTTTGCTATAAATAATCTGTCATCCTCATTCTCATATTTACTAAGAATTTCCTGTCTATCCATATTGTCCTACCTCTCTTTATTACAAAATAAAATCAGAATTTTGTAATTTAAAATCCCGATTTTATGCTACACTTATTTTTATTCATCTACAAAGTTAAATTCATCTTTAAACTTTTCTTTAAATATTTCAAATACATTATTCAATACTTCTTCATCATCAACACTTACATAAGATTCTTCGTCTTCTGATTCAGTATCTTCTAATTTTAATATTAAAACTTCCCCTAATTCGTCTTCTTCTTCATCATTTGGCAATAATACAACGTATTCTTCTCCTTCATATTCTATCAAATCTAAAAATTCAAATTCCACTTCATTTCCATCTTCATCATTTAATACTATTATATTGTCAAATTCTTCTTCCTCTCCGAAATTTTGTGGATTATTATTTAATTCATCACTCATCTTTTTCTCCTCTCTATCTTATAATATTTTATTTCTACAATATTAATGACTTATTTACTCTTTCACAAACATATATTAATTTTGGTTTCTAATTTTATTCATATATGTTTCAAGAATATATACTGCCGAAATTGTATCTACTATACCTTTCTTTTCATTTTTATTAACATTTAAAAAATTCATCGTTTTGTGTGCAGCTACAGTAGTTAACCTTTCGTCAATTGTCTCTATATTAATTTTATTGAATTTACATTTTAATTTATGTATAAATTTATTAGTTACCTCAACTCTTATCGTTTTAGATCCATCCATATTTATTGGTAATCCAACTACGATTGTATCTATTTCATATTCTGCTACAATGTCTTCTAGTCTTTTTAAAACAATTTTATCATTTCCTTTATGATGAATAGTTTCTAACCCCTGCACAGTTATATTTAAAATGTCTGTTATCGCTAAACCTACTCTACTATCACCATAGTCAATGCCTAATTTTCTCATACTACTCATCAATTCCTATATAATTTTTCACCATTTTTTCTAGCAATTCATCTCTTTCAATTTGTCTTATTAAGTTTCTTGCGTTATTATGGCTAGTTATATATGTAGGATCACCAGACAAAATATAACCTACTATTTGATTTATAGGATTATATCCCTTTTCTTCTAATGCTTTATAAACTTCTTTCAATACTTCTCTTGCCTTTATATTTTTGTCCCTTTCTACCTTAAAACTAAGTGTCTCGTCAATTCTTGCCATGAAATGTACCTCCTATAAATAATTAATATTACTTTCACTTTTATCTGCATTATCTATATATTCTTCCATCGTTTTCATTAATCCTTCCAAAGCTGTACCTTTATAATATGTAGAAATTACAACATTTATTTTTGGTTTTACCTTTACGTCATCATC
>CANQHH010000160.1 GCA_947623615.1 uncultured Clostridia bacterium
TATGGTAAAACTGTTTTTACAATTTTAGTATTAAGTATGTCATCTTCGCCTATTTTGTTTCCATCAAGTACCAAATATTTTGAATCATAGAAAGGCATTATTTTATATAAATTACTATAAGCAACTTGCTTGTTTTCATTAAACTCTGACATTGTTTTTAATCTATCAAGGTCTGGAATATAATTATCTATATTCTTCTCTTCTAGATCATTATTTTTCTTGTTATTAGGATCATCATTTCTTAATGTTGGTAATTTATTGTAACTTGCATTTTCTAAATTCCAAGTAAATGGATCTAATGTTACAGTATCTTCGAAAAAGCTTGTTGTTATTTCATTTTGAGATAGTACGTTAACCGTTCTCTCATCTTCCATTAATGTAGATTCTGTTATTGAATGATTATTTTTGAAAGTTATATATAAATATGGATTTGCTCCAGATACTCTATATGCATTACTTCCTGTACTTAAACTAACATTTCCTTTTATGTTTACTGCTCCTGTTGCTGATAAATCACCTATAATACCACCATTACCAGTTGGACCAAGTGTAGCATTTAAGTTTACTTTTGATATACAGTTTTCTATTGTACCACTATTATTGATATAACCTGCAATACCTCCTACATAAGGAGTTCCTTTTGGTGAAGAATTGTTTGTATTTTCTAGTTCGCCTATAACATAGCTATTTCTTACTGTAGCATCCTGAATATTTCCAACTAATCCTCCTACTATTGTACCTACACCAGTTATATTAATATCACTTGCACTACAATTTTCTATTGTAGCCGAATCTCTTAAGTTTCCAACAATAGAACCATAATTAGACTTACCAAAGTTCGTTGTTATTCTTACATTTTTTACATGTACATTTTTAATTGTAGTTCCTGAAGCCACATTTGCAACACTACCTTTATTAGCTCCATCAGTACTTAATAATACATCTTCTAATATAAGGTTTGAAATACTTCCACCTGATAATTCATCAAATAATGGTTTAGACAAGTTAGATATAGTGTGTCCATTACCATTTAGTTTGCCGTAAAATTGATTACCAACTAATGCTTTTGATGCTTTATCTCCATCAAATCCTGATGCGTCATAATCCTGTGTTAATTCAAAATTTCCACTTGGATTATTGCTCATTTCTTTCAACAAGCTAGCAAATGAATTGTTTTTAGCAGTAGTTCCATACATATCGCCATAAGTAACAACAAGTTTATCTTGATTATCATTTCCATTATATTGTGTAACATTATCATAATCTAATTCAAATTTTAATTTTCCTTCTTGAACCATATAATCTTTAATAGTAGCATAGAAATCTGGCATATCTTTCATTTGAACTCTTACTAAATATGAATTTAAGTTATTTTTTAACTTGTCTGTAGATACAGTATATATTTCGTTTGCACTATCACCTGTTTTTTCATATAAATATACACTTTGTATATCTTTCATTTCTATTGCACGAGTATCATTAACAATTTCATTTATATCTGCTATTAAATTAATTGTTCCAACATTATCGTTACCCGCTTCACTATCTAAATCATAATTAATTTGTAATTCTACCTCGTATTGTTTAAGTTCTTTTAAGTTCAAATCATACTCGGTTACTATTCCTGTATCATTTTTTGTTAGCTCAATCTCTTCAGTCGAATCATCTTCTTTGTTCTTTATTATTATTTTTCCATCTGTAAAAGCTTTATCATTGTCTGTTATATTGAATGTTGCTTTTGCTTTACTTCTTTCTATATTAACTTTAAAATCAGAAACTTCAGGTATAGTCTTTAATACGTCTATTTCATCAACTCTTTCGTCTATAGTTGCTTCTTCACCTTCATAATATATTTTTGTAACCCTAATTTTTGCTTTTCCAGGATTTTGAGGTGCTGTATATGATATTGCATAATATTCATCATTTGATTTTGTAACATTCTTTTGTTGACCGTTAAACTCTATTGCCGTTACTTCTTCATCTGTATTATCTTCTATTTTATATTTAATAGTCATTTCTTCATTTTTGCTAGGATATTGTTTGAAATCGCTATCAATTATTTGTGCTTTTACTGGCATTGTTATTTCACTTGATTCAGCTATTTGTTCATTTGTATGATTTTTTAAATCAACAATGTCATAATCTGCAATTATAACAACCTTATATTTTCCAGCTTTACTACACTCAAATGTTACTTCTGTATCATCCTTTTCAATTCCTTTACTTTCAACAGTTTCATTATTGTCATTTTTTAATTCAGCTGTTAATCCATATGGAAGAATTGTATTATCATCATCTACTACCGTAAAATTAGCTTTAATTTGGTTCTCATCTTTTGATACTTCTGATATTTCAGCAGTTGGTACTTTCTTCAAAAATTCAAATGTTAATTCTTCAGCTAAAGTAACAATTTTTCCGTTAGAAACTTTTACTTTACTAATTGTAATATCAACTTTTTCATTGCCATTTCTTGTGTATGGAATAGTTACTATATATTTATCCCCCTCTTTTGTTACAGGATAATATTCCTCTCCTAGTTGAACATCAGTAATATCATACTTTGTATTATTTTCTGCTCCAAATTTAATAGTTACTTTATTAGTATCTTGATTTATTTCCTCTATCGATAAATCATTTAATGAAATAGTATATTTTATAACTTTTAATGGAACTGCTTCAAATAGACTTGATAAATCAGACTCGTTTATTCCATCATCTTTAACATCGTCCCTATCATATTTTCCTTTAAAAGTAAGTGTTACTGGGTTATCTGATGTTAAGTCAGATAAATCTACTGTGTTTGATTTATTTACAAGTATTGCTTGACTACTTTCAGTTTCGTCTTTATAAGTAACATTTACATATCCTGATTCAATCATAGTATTATCTGGGTCATTAAATGTAAAAGTATAAGTATGTGGTTCATTAATATCATCAAATACTATATCGCTTATTGTTGGTACATCTTTTAATACATAAACTTCTGCTACAGGGCTATCTTTTATACTTATTGTTTCTGTTCCATAAGATATTTCAGTTATTTTATATGATATAGAGCCAAAGCTTGAACTTTCTGGAACATTTACTGTTATTGTGTAAA
>CANQHH010000161.1 GCA_947623615.1 uncultured Clostridia bacterium
TTCAAATTCTAAAATTGATAGAAATTATTAATAAAGTAAAAATAAACTAAAAGCTTTCAATAACTTTTAGTTTATTTTGGGATTAGGGATATTATATAAAAATTACTTATCTTTTATTAATTCGCTTTTATATTGTTTATCTCCAATTTTGTAATTTATATATAGTTTTTTATCTAAATCTTTTTTATTTATATTTAATACCATTTTATATTCATTTTCTCCTCTAGTACCGCCCATTAATTCTTTAAAGGTATTTCCTTTGCTATCTGTAATACTTAACATTTCTTGAGTTTTTTCTGTAAATTCATCTGCAGGCATATCTTTTCCTGCACTTACCAAATCCATATAGTCTTTAGATTCATATCTTAAAACCAACTTTGTGTCTGTAAGAGATATTTCTTTAATTGTTAAACCTGGAATATCTTCAGCTAATTTTAAATGTATAGTATCTCTTTCATTCATTTCTTTAGGAATATCAAGCTCAAATAGCCATTTGGCATTAGTTAAATTTTTATTGCTAGCCATAAGTTTATTGTTTTCATCTTTATTAATATTTAAATATCCTAAATCAAATATTTTTATATAAAGTTTTTGACTTAAAGGAAATGTAGTTTCTGCTCCAATTTCTAAAGTGTTCCTAATTGTTTTTTCTTCTTCATCTAATGTTTCGGTTAACGAATTACTACTATCTGATAAAATCATACCCCTTGGATTTTCTAATTTATCTAGACCAAGTTCACGTAGCATGAAAACGTATCCATAATCATATTTTTCCATTTCTCCTATATGGTGTCTTCCAGATATATTATAAACATTATTATTTTCATCATATATTGCATATCCATATCCAAAAGTTTTATAGTCAAATTCTTCATTCAATTTGAAATTAAATTTTACTGAAAGGGTGTTATCATTTAAGCTAATAGATTCAACCTTCGCTCCGATTCCATCTTGCATTACATAATCCAAATCTTCTGCTTTTGAAATATTTTCATCTTTTGAATAATTTAAAGTTTCTTTTGTTTCTAAAGTTTGAATTTGTTCAAATTCAGTATATCTTCTGTCTAAATCCATCTCATCCATATTTTTTGCGTATAATCTATACATCTCCATAGCCACAAATGATACTAGTGCGATAATCATTATCATTATTAAAATTTTTTTCCACAATTTCATTTTTTTCTTTTCCATAAAAAATACCTCCTTTTTTATAAGAAGGCAACCTAGCTATCTTGAGGATAAAATCCTTTTAGATCTATGGCTTTGCGTCGTAAATTTTCATTTACTTTGCTTTTTTCATATATATACATATATTATAGCATATTTTCTTGATTTTTACAATGGGTGAATGAAATTCCGGAAATAAATCTTGACAAACTATAAAATGTGGTGTTATAGTGAACTTACCTTTCTCCAAAAGGTAGAGAGGAGGTGTCTTTTTTGAAAGACTGGTTAGAAGTGCTAAAACTTATACTGATCTATTACATAGTAGAGAAGTTGAGTAAATAACACTAACAAAAAAGACTAGGAAGTTGTTCAGGATTCCTAGTCTTTTTATATGTCTTTTTTTACTAGACTGGTTACTTGCTAGCATTATTATTATAACATCTAGTTTTTAATATGTCAAATTTATTACAAATTTAGATAGTGTAAATTTTATGTTCACTTATTTCTATTATCCTCCTAGAGGCAGATCTATTTTTGTTGATTTTACCCTATCATATTCATCAAAAAATACAAAAAGTTTATAAAATTCTCTTTCACCTAAGAAGAAGTAATCAGTTTTTTTACCAGCAGAATATACATACATAGTATCTGTAGAGCTAAGTGGTTCACCTAATAATCCAACGACTTCCTCTTTTGATAAACCTATAAGTGTATCATTATCATTAAGTTTTTTGGCTTCTATATAAACTTTATCAGGTTTTGCACTAAAATAATTCATAATTGGATACCCTAAACATCTAGATACGAATACACAAGATATTATAATAATTATATATATTAAAATTTTAGTTTCCTTATCTTTTTCAGTTATTTTTTTTCTTATTAATAATATTATAATAACAGATAATATTATTCCTATTATATATGGTAAAAATAAAGTGCCGAAAATCCAAATGTAAAGAAAAACATTTAATAAGAACATTTTTTCACCTCTAAAATTATAATTTTTACATTTTATATTTATTTAAGTCGACTTTATAACCGTTAACAATTATTCCTTCTTTTTCCAATTTTTCTTTTTGTTTTTCAATTCCACCAAAGGCAAAATGTTTTGATAAATTTCCATTGCTATCTACGACTTTATAGCAGGGATACTTATATTCATCTGGATTATTGTGCAGAATATTTCCAACAACTCTTGCAAGATGTTTATTTCCTAAGTATTCTGCTATTTGTCCATAAGTTACTACTTTTCCTTTTGGAATTGTTCTCAAAAATTCATATACTTTTTCTTTCATCGGTTTCTCCATAAAAATACTAAGTATTTATGTACTTACTTAAAGCTAATGGCATATATCTAGGACCTCTAACTGCATTTATTCCAAAATCTTTTAATTTGTTAAAAGCAAACTGTCCTTTTTCATACCTTGTTATTAAATCTATTTTCATAACTTTTTTTATTTTTAAATTTTCATCGTTATATTCATAAGGAATATTAACATCTATTACTTTAAATTTATACATAATTGACGAATAAGGCTCTGCAACGTATAAATAAATAATATCATTTATTTTAATATTTGTACTTTGTTTCCATGTTATTGTATTATTATCTTTTAAAGCTTTTTCTATATCAAAATATTTGGGATTGGCAGGTATTATCCACTCATTTTTAGCATTATTTTTATTTACAACTGTATATGAATAACTTTTATCTATCAAGCTCATTATATTTTCATCTGATATGGTATTATTTAAAATAACACTAATCCAATTTTTCTTATTCATGTGATATGCAGGGTAGAACCCATCTTGTTTTAGTAAATCTTCTATTTCGTGTGGTTCTAGCTTTAGATTAATTATTTCAATTTCGCCAGTAGATTTTTTGTCTAATTTACTTTTGTCAAG
>CANQHH010000162.1 GCA_947623615.1 uncultured Clostridia bacterium
AAAACAGGTGCAAAAATAGATTTATCTAATTCTTATGCATATTTAGAACAAATTGCCAGAAAAATGTATCCAAAATGCGAAGTCAAATACAGGTGGAACACTGAAGACTGTATCTCCCTAGATAAAATTCCATATATAGGTGAATTTTCTACAATTATGCCTAATCTTTATGTTGCTACAGGTTTTAAAAAATGGGGAATTACAACTTCTAATATTTCTGCAAAGATAATTGTTGATAAAATAATGAATATACCAAATGAATATGAGGAAATATATACTGCTACAAGGCTAGAGCCTATTAAAAATATAAAAGAAGTTGGAAATATGCTAAAGGAAAGTGTATATTCTTTAGTTATTAACAAATTGGAAATTCCTAAAGAGACTCTTGCACAATTAGCTAATGATGACGGAAAAATAGTTGAAATTAATGGAGAAAAAATCGGTGTTTACAAAGACATTAATGGAAAACTATATAAAATAAAACCTACTTGTACTCACTTAGGATGTGAACTTAGTTGGAATAATTTAGATAAAACTTGGGATTGCCCTTGTCATGGATCTAGGTACACTTACAAGGGTGAATTAATTTATGGACCTAGTGTATATAATCTAAAAATATATGACTAATAATTTAAGGGGCAGAGCCTATATGAACTCTACCCCCATTTTTTATTATTCTACTAATTCACTTGTATATTCATTTCCGTTTATTGTTACATTTATAAATAGTCTTTTACTTAGCATCTTTTTGTTTACTGGATAATGTGCTTTAAATCCATTTTCAACTGATGTCGTTCCAAATGTTTGTGCATTATACACTTTTCCGCTTCCATCTGTTATATTTACAATTTTATCTTGAACTTGTACCCATTGCTCTGTTTTCATATTTTTACCATTCATTATTGTTTCAGTAGAGCCATCTAGCTTTCCTACAACTACAAGACCAATCTCACTTATTGTAATTTTTTCAATTTCTAATCCTGGTATATCTTCTTTTAATTTTAATTGTGTAGTTTCTCTTTCGTAAAATTTTTCTGGTACATCGATTTCAAAAATCCATTCCGAATCTGATATATTGAAATCCTCTGCCTGTGCTACTTTCCTAACACCATTTTCTTCCCCTAATTTGAACATAGTATATCCTAAGTCAAATAATTGAATATATAATTTTTTACTCTTTGGAAATCCTTTGGTTGATGTCATCCTTATCCTCGATGTTATACTTCTATCCTTGGCACTTAAATTTCCATTATTTGATGTATCATTAAGTTGTATTGAATATATATCTTTTTTGTTGTATTCTACTCCCAATTCTTTATAAATATATGTTGTATATTTATCATATTTACTAGACTTTACATGCATTCTTTTTGAAATACCATATATGTTTTTCTCATCATCATATATAGCATATCCAAACGAGAAATTTTTAGAATCTACTTGTACATTATCTGCAAATTTAAAATTTACCTTTGCTTCTAAGTAGTCATCTGTTATCATTAAAGAATCTACTTTTGCACTGATTCCATCTTGTGTAATATACTCTCCTTCAACTTTTTGTATATATCCATCTTCCTCATCATCTTTTACAGCTCCTAGTCCAACTTCATATTCTCTGTTTTGATATTCTTTAAACTCTATATTCCATTTTATCTTAGCATATATTTGCGTAGATGTAGTTCCTAGCAATATTAATATTAATAATATTGCCGATATATTCAATAACTTTCTTTTATAGCTTTTTTTCATATTACCATCCCCTTTCATTCTTGAAAGAATAGCATCGTAATTTGCTTCTTTGCTATTAAGTTCGTCAATATATTCTTTCATAACTTTATTGGTCATCTTAGTTCACTTCCTTTCCTAAAAACTTCTTTATTTCCTTTAGGGTTCTATATATCTTATTTTTTATATTTGACTCACCTATTCCAAGTTCTTTGGATATTTCTGAAATTTTTAAGTCTAATACAAAATACAAATAAAAAATCTTTACAGTTACTAAATCCTTATTTCTTACATAATCCCACACTTCTGCCACATTTTCTTTTGTTATAACATCCTGCTCTAAATCAAAATCATCTTTTATATATAAAGTCCCATCATCTTCTGTATCTGTATAATATGAAACGATATTATTCTTCTTTTTCTTACTATAATGCCTTTTTATAACATTGTTTGCTATTCCTAATATGTATTTACTCATATCATCTAATTTTGGTAATTTATTTTTATTCATAATCTTTAGTAATTCTATATATGTATCTTGTATAATATCATTTACATCATCTATGTTATTACACTTTATTACAACAAATTTTAATACACTATTATATGTTTCTTGATATATTTTTTCAAAATTTTGAGTACTCATTCTTTTGTTTCCCCCTTTAATATATAATCACATATTTTTATTAAAAAGTTTCAACTTATTTTAAATTTTATCATAGTGTTGTTAGTGGCAGAATAGAGAACAAAGCGGTCTTTGACCGCCCTTTGTTCTTGCCGATTTGAGTTTGCGAATAAAATGAGCAAATCTCAAAGGCAATAGCGATTATAGCATTTTTGTGGAATAGGAAAATCTTTGATTTTTCCTATTCCACAAAAAAACATATCTACCTTTCGGCAGATATGTTTTTTATTAATTGTATTATTCATCAATTTTTTTACCAAATATAGATTGAGCTATTCCTCCAACAACTGGAAGTTCAGGATCTTCTCCTTTATTTACCTTTACTATTCCGATTATTACTAATGCTAGGTATAATCCATATATAATTGTTGAGAAGAATGGTATATATACAGGAATAAAACGATATATTGCATATATAACCATATATCCAATTCCTATAACAATTGCTTGAGCTGCATGGAATTTTGTATTCCTTTCATTATCTTTCATTCCATATAATACAACTAATCCTCCTACCCATGTAAATATATACGCTAAAACAGCTTTAGATTTCTCGCTCATTTCTCATCTCTCCTTTCTTACAAATAAATACATACCAACTATAAATATAAATTATAATAGTTAATGGAAAAACGATTATAACATTATGA
>CANQHH010000163.1 GCA_947623615.1 uncultured Clostridia bacterium
AGGAGATAAATGCGAGCTACAAAGATTGATGATAAATGATCAATCATACGATGTAGAAAAACAAGAAGATGACAAATATACTGTAGAGATTCCATACACTGAAAAGACAAGGACAGAATATAAAGTACAAAAAGCATTACTAAATACATTACATGAATTTGATATTTCAAATGAAAATCATAGTGTTGTAGTATTTAAATCTGTTTCAGCGGTAGTTATACCAACAGTTGTAGATGATACTACTATTTCAGTAAATGCTAAAGTCGTAGATGAAGATAATATAGCAAATAATATGTATGTGGTTTTATCAAATAGTAAAGGCGAAATAGAGAGAAAAGCAATGAGAAGCAAAGAAGAAACTTTAATGTTTGGAAAACCAGAAAGTTTTGATGAAGGAACTTACAATGTAAAAGTTTTTGCAACATTTGATGCAGTAGACGGGGAAGAGCATATAGATGAAATGCTAGCAGAAGAAAATACAACAATAGATATAAAGGCATCTGTAATAGAAAGTGTAGAGCCACAATATGCTGATAAAAATGAACAAATAGATGTAACATATAAGCTAAGTACTAATTCATCATCAAAGGCAGAAACAATAGTTGTAAATGAAATTCCATGTAAAGTAGTTGAAGAACCTGAAGAAGATACATATAAGGTAAAAGTAACAATGCCAAGTGAATTTGGAACGACAGATTTAAAAGTTACAAAAATAAACTTTGCAAATGGTAAAACAGTAGATACAACATATACATCTCAAGTTGAAGTATTAAAATCTGTAAAACCAATAGTAGATAATTTAGTTGTAGATGATACACAAACAACTCCAAGATTATCATTTAGAATAACAGACCCAGAAGAAACATTTATAAGTGGAAAGATTATTATAACAGATAGAGAAACAGTTGCACGTAAAGAAATGCCATTTAGTTCTTTAACTGATATTTCATTTGCACTAGATGGAATAAGTGAATTTAAAGAATACGATATAGACATAGAAGTTACTTATGACTTTGACTTGAATAAATTAGATTCTGAACATCAAGATACAGAAGTATTAGCTGAAAAAACGTTTGAAATAATAAAAGACTATAAATTCAAATTAGAGGGATTAACTGTAACAGAAATAGATAGAAATGAAAAAACAGCAACATTAGAATTTACAAGTACTAATGGCTCTCAAAATGGAAAATATTTTGTAGATAAGGTAACAATTAATGGTGATGTATATGAAGTTTCAGAACCAATAGATAATAAATATACAGTAAAAGTGCCATATAATGCAGAAGAAAGAAAAGAGCTTGTCCTTGAAAATGCTGAATTAAACAACTTAAAACAGTTTACAGGTTTAGCACAAAAAGTTGTTATATTTAAAACTGCACCAAAAGCAGAAGTTGAGGCAACACTTACAGATGGGGCAACAACGATTACAGCAAATATTAATATGATAGATAAAGATGATACTTTAAGTGAAGTTGAAGCTAAATTATTAAATCCTAAAGGACAATTAATTACAACAAAGGAAATAGATAAAGATGCTAAAAATGTTAAATTTACTTCTCCTGAAACAGAAATGTTAAAAGCAGGTGAATATACAATACAAATAGGAGCAAACTATAACGCAGTAGATGGCTTGGAGCATAATTCAAAGGAAGAAATAGGAAAAGGAACTATTAAAGTACCAACAAAAGCAAAGATAACAGAAGCAGTAGCTCAAAGTAAATATGTAGAAAAAGGCGGAACTGTTGAAGTAAAATACAAAATAGAATCAAACAATGAGTTTGTAGAACCATCATCAATAAATATAAGTTCAACATCATATCAATTAACATCAAATACTGACGGAACTTATTCTGCTAATATAACAGCACCAAATACAGGTTACGGAAATATTGCACATCAAGTAGAGATTGTAATGTTTGGAGAAGAGACAGTAGTTCTTGAAAGTACAGCATCAACAGATTACTATTTATTGAAAAATAAACCAAGTATCGAAAATTATACATTTAATGATAAACAAAAAGAACAAACAATTACATTTGACATAAAAAATGAAGATAATGCAATATTAAAAGATGATGCAAAGATAGTTATTAAAGATGAAAATGATGAAATTAAGCACTCACAATTACTTGAAACTAATAATACAGTAGAATTAAAAGATCTTGATAATGGAAAATATACCATAGAATTAGATGGCTCTTATGATTTGGACGAAAATGGAGACGATAATGATAACACACATAAACTTTCAGAAATATTTGAACCAAGAGAAATTCAGGTTGTTTCACATTATACAGCTAACTTAAATATAACTAATGTAGATGTTAAAGATAAATTAACTGCAATAACATTTACAAGTACAAATTCATCAAATCTTGATGTTAAGAAGATAATTGTAGATGGAAATGAAATTGAAGTAGAAAAGGTGTTAAATACAGAAAATACATATATTGCAAAAATACCTTGTGAAAATGAAGAAAATAAAGTATTTACTATCACAGGAGTTGTAGTAGGAGAAAATAATATACAAATTGATTTTGAAGAAGAGCAATATCAAAAATGTGAAATATATAAACCTGCTCCAAGTGTTACAGATGTAACAGCCAATATAATGGAAAATGATGTATTACACATAGAATTTAAGTTTACAGATGAAAGGCAAATAGCAAAAAATACAAAAGTTCTTGTTAAAGATTCGCAAAAAAATACAGTAAGTTCAGCTGATTTAACTCAAGAAGCTAAAGAGGCAGGAAGTATAGATATTTCAGGAATTTCTAAAGCAGGTCAATATACAGTTGAGTTTGTATCAGACTTTGACAGGGTAGATGGCTTGAAAAATGAACAAAAGAAAATAAATGAAAAAGAAATAAAATTTGAAATAGAAATTAAACCTGTAATAAAAGTAGAAAACATAACTAATAAATATCCTGGAAAAGGCGAAGAAATTGCAATTACATATAATATAACTACAAACACAGACGAACAAATAACATCTATAACAGTAGATGGAGAAGATTATCCAATACAAGACAATAGTTGTATTATAAATACAA
>CANQHH010000164.1 GCA_947623615.1 uncultured Clostridia bacterium
ATAGAAATATTTTTAAATGATTTTACTAAAAACTTCTCAAATATTACATATAAAATAGACAGAGAAAATGAATTTATAAAGATAGGCATTGAAGGAGAAGATTCATCAAAGCTTATAGGATATAGGGGAGACGTATTAAATTCATTACAAACTATTATAAAATCAATTGCAAATAAAAATTGCACATCAAAAGTAGGAGTTATTTTAAATATAGGTGATTATAAAGAAAAGAGAGAAAAGGCATTAGAAGAATTAGCTGATAAAATTTCTAAAACAGTGTTAAAAACAGGAAAAACAATTACTTTAGAGCCTATGGTAGCTTATGAAAGGAAAATTATTCATAACAGATTACAAAATGTTAACAATATAAAAACATATAGTGTTGGGAATGAACCATACAGAAAAGTTGTTATATCAAAAAAATAAAAATATAAATCGGAAGTCAAAGTGAAGATTTTAGTTTAATACTATTATTCTAGCTTTGACTTTTTTTAGAAAAGGAGGAGATTATGAGTACTATTGCAGCAATTGCAACTGCTACAGGGACAGGCAGTATAGGGATTATAAGATTGAGCGGAGAGAAATGTTTTGAAATAATAAAAAAAATTTTTCGCCCTAAATCAGGAGAAATTGATATTGACTGTATATCAGGTTATACAATGAAATATGGATATATAATAGACAATAATACTGGAGAGAATATAGATGAAGTTATAGTTTCGTTTTTTAAAGCACCTAAAAGCTATACAACTGAAAATATGTGCGAAATAAATTCTCATGGAGGTAGTTTAGTTGAGCAGAAAATATTAGAACAATGCTTATTAAATGGAGCTGAATTAGCAGAACCAGGGGAGTTTACTAAAAGAGCGTTTTTGAACGGAAGAATTGATTTATCACAGGCAGAGTCGGTTATGGATATTATAAATGCCAAAACAGACAAAGAAGCAAAAGCTTCTGTAAGTCAATTGCAGGGAAATTTGTCTAACAACATAAATGATATTAGAAGAGAATTATTAGATGTAATGGCTGATATAGAGGCATCTATAGATTATCCAGAGTATGATATTGAGGAGATTACGGCCAATAAAATTCGTAAAGTTTTAGATAATGTAAAGGGAAAATTAGAAAAATTAGAGAAAAGCTTTGAAAGTGGAAAAATTTTAAAAGACGGTGTAAAGACAGTAATTGTAGGAAAACCCAATGCTGGTAAATCATCTTTGCTTAATATAATGCTTGACGAAGAAAGAGCTATAGTTAGTGATTATGCAGGAACAACAAGAGATACGATCGAAGAATTTATAAAAATACAGGGAATACCATTGAAAATAATAGATACAGCAGGTATTCGAGAGACTGAAGATAAGATTGAGGAGATAGGAGTGAAAAGAGCAATTAATTTAATCCAAGATGCAGATTTGGTAATTGCAATTTTTGATAACTCAAAAAAATTAGATGAAGAAGATTTTAAAATAATAGATTTGATAAAAAATAAGGAAACCATCATATTGTTAAATAAATGCGATTTAAGACAAAAAAATGATGAAATGATAAATTATATGTCTAAATTAAATAAAACGCTTATAAACGTTTCTATGAGGACAAAATTTGGAATAAATGAGCTATATGATGAAATCGTTAAAAAATTTACTATAAATGAAATAGATATTGGAAGTGAAACTATAGTTACAAATATTAGACATAAAAATCAAATTCATAAATCTCTACAAAGTGTTGACAGGGCTGTGGAAATATTAAACAACAATATGCCTGTAGACATAGTAGCTGTAGAAATAAAACAAATATTGGAAGATTTAGGAAGTATAACAGGAGATAATGTTTCAGAAGATATAATTAATGAAATTTTTTCTAAATTTTGTTTAGGAAAATAATAAAAATTGTACAAAAAATATAGTTGTAAAGTGAAAATACAACACTCGAAAACATTAGTAAATAAAAGGAAAAAGTGAAATCGGCAAAACAAAATTAAAATATATAAAAACGAACTTATTTTTGCTGAACAATATTTCTTGTTTCATAAAAAACGTTTTAATATTAGGAGGAAAAAATGAATTATAATGCAGGTAATTATGATATAGCAGTAATAGGGGCAGGACATGCAGGGTGTGAAGCAGCACTTGCAACTGCCAGAATGGGATTTAAGACTTTATTATTTTCAATTAGTCTTGAAGCAGTAGCAAATATGCCATGTAATCCACATATAGGAGGAAGTTCAAAAGGACATTTAGTAAAAGAATTAGATTGTCTGGGAGGAGAAATGGGAAAAAACATAGATAAAACATTTACCCAACTTAGAATGTTAAATACATCAAAGGGACCGGCTGTTTATTCTTTAAGAGCCCAGGCAGACAGAAAAAAATATCAAGTTGAGATGAAGCATACATTAGAAAAACAGGAAAATCTATATTTAAAACAAGCAGAAATAGTTGATATAGGTGTAGAAGACGGAAAGGTTAAGTCAGTAGAGACAAATATAGGAGCAGTATATGGAGTAAAATGTGTAATATTAGCAACAGGTACATATTTAAAAGGAAAGATATATATTGGTGAGACATCTTATGAAAGTGGACCAGACGGAGTATTTCCTTCAATAAAGTTATCAGATATGTTAAATAATATTGGTATTAAATTGGTTAGGTTTAAAACAGGGACTCCAGCAAGAGTTAATAAAAACAGTATAGATTTTTCGAAGATGGAAATACAAGAAGGTGATGAAAAACCAGTAGCTTTTTCTTTTGAAAACACTATAGACAGTGATGTAGAGCAAATGCCATGTTATTTAACATATACAACAAAAGAAACACATGATTTAATTAGGGCTAATTTGCATCGTTCACCTTTATATAGTGGAGAAATTATAGGAACTGGACCAAGATATTGTCCTTCTATAGAAGATAAAGTAGTGAGATTTGCTGATAAGGAGAGGCATCAATTGTTTATTGAACCTATGGGAAGAGATACAGATGAAATGTATGTACAGGGAATGAGTTCATCATTACCAGAAGACGTTCAAATAGCTATGTATAGGACGATTCC
>CANQHH010000165.1 GCA_947623615.1 uncultured Clostridia bacterium
TCCATACATTTATATAAATATGATCAAAGTTGGAGAGTTATCAGGTTCTTTAACAAATTCATTAGAGCAAGCAGTAAAATATTTGGAGGATTCGTCTGATACATCTAATAGATTAAGACGTATAATTATTCCAAATGCAATGCAATTACTTGCAATATTAGGTATACTTATTTTTGGTGTATTTTATATTATTCCACTTATCCAAGATACATTTCAACAAGCGGGAACAAGTACTCAGTTACCAGCAATAACATTATGGTTTGTTGATGTTTGTGATGCGATAATGAATAATTGGTATGTGCCAACTGTTATTATTCTAGGAATAATTGCTGTAATTATAACTTATATTAATACACCTAAAGGAAAATATAATTTTCACTATTTTAAATATAAAATGCCTGTATTCGGAAAATTAATTTATGCTATGGATTTTTCTAGATTTGCAAAAGCGATGCTTTTAAATCTAGAGAATGGTATGAGAATACAAGAAGCATTAGAAGTAAGTAAGTCTGTAATAAAAAACTACGTGTTACTTTCAATAATTGAAACATCAATAAATAATATATTAATAGGTGCATCATGGATAGAACCTTTTGAAAATTCAGGATTATCATCAGCAATGCAAACAGAGATGTTAAAAATAGGTATGCAGACAGATTTGATTGAAATGATGAGAAAACTTGTAGAATATATAGATATGGATATAGAAAACTTAATGAGAAAAGTAATGAGTGTATTACCACAAATTGTTTATATAATTGTTGGTGTATCATTAATATTCTTAGTACTTGTAATTATAGTACCATGTATTCAATTATATATGGGTGACTGGCTATTTGATGCATACGATTTACCAGAAGGCTTCTAATGAAAGGAATAAAAAAATGAAGATAGGAATAGACATAGGTGGTAGTCACATAGGTGTAGCACTTGTGAACGAAGACGGAGAAATAGTAAAAAAAATAGAGCAAGATATCATTAAAAAAAATAATATGGCACAATATATAATTAATTATTTAGATAGTGTAATAGATCAGTTAAAAGAAATTGCAAATATTGATTATATAGGTATTGGTGTACCTGGTAATCCAAAAGGTACAGTTGTAACCAAGCTAGATAATTTAGGAATAGAAAGTATTGATTTTAGTGAAATAGGTAAAAAACATAATATAAAGATGCATGTTATAAATGATGGAAAAGCTGCAGCATTGGCAGAAAAGAAATATGGTGCAATGAAGGAATATAATGATTGTGTATTTTTAGGATTAGGTACAGGAATCGGGGCAGCAGTTTTTCTAGATAATAAATTATTAAAAGCTAAAAGAAATAGTGGATTTGAATTAGCACATATAATAATTGATAAAAATGGTATACCATGCACTTGTGGGAAAAGAGGTTGTTTTGAGGCATATTGTTCCATAAAAAAGTTTAAAAATAATGCTTTAGAAATTCTAAAAAATATATATGGAGATGAATTCTCAATACCAACTATAGAGCTACCGAACGAAATAAAGAAGAATATATATAATGTAAAAATAAAAGAATTAATAGATATGTTTATAGAAGATTTGATTGTAGGGGTATCGAATATTATAGATATATTTGAACCAGAAGTTATATGCTTTGGCGGAAGTTTTGTATATTTTAAAGAAATATTATATGACCGTTTTATATCAGAAATGAAAAAGAGAAAATATGTATATAACAAAGAGTCATTACCAGAAATGGTATTAGCAGAATTAAAAAATGATGCAGGAATGATTGGCTCTACAATAGATTAAGAAATAATAAAAAAGAAACAAACTAACGTATATGTAGTTTGTTTCTTTTTTTCTCTATATAGGATTAACGTGTACAATAGTTTTATATATATTATCTAAAGATGTAATTTCTTTTTCTAATTTATCAGCTAAATCATGACTTTTAAAAGTTGTCATATTACCATCAACGTAAATTGTTAGTACAATAATGTATTGATATCCTACAGGAGTAGATGATATTTTATCTATTTTATTAATTTCAGGATATTTTTCAACTAGTTTTGTTATAATATTTTCTGTATCTGTATCGATTGAAATATCCATTAACACATTATAACTTTCCATAAATATTTTAAAACCTGTAATAAAGATCCATAGAGAAATACCAAACCCAACAATTCCATCAAACCAGTAAAAACCATATAAGCTAAGTATGGCAGATATCAATGTGAATGTTGTAACAATACAATCATTTCTGTGATCTTTTTTATTTGCATCTAATAATATGTTATTGTGTTTTTTGGACAAGTTATTTGTATAAATATATAAAATCAATTTTGTAACAATAG
Organism: uncultured Clostridia bacterium; assembly: GCA_947623615.1. Classification (GTDB taxonomy): domain Bacteria; phylum Bacillota; class Clostridia; order TANB77; family CAG-508; genus CALXVA01. The sequence goes on from CANQHH010000165.1 coordinate 2,330, forward strand.
TGATGACACAAGCAAAAATTAGAAAATATGAAAATGATAATTCGTTCTTGTGAATAAGAGAAAAGATTGAATCATAAAGTAACTTAAATGCTAGAACCATCATTGAAATACTAATAAAAAGTGAGAATATATATTCTGCTTTGCCATGACCAAAATTGTGGTTTTCATCATTTGGTTCACTTGCAATTTTATTACCAATAAATGTCATAAGTGATGCGAAAATGTCACTTGCACTATTAGCAGCATCTGCAATCATAGCTTGACTATTACTAGTAAAACCAACGATTGATTTTATTATTAATAAAAATACATTGCCGAGAATTCCAAACATTCCAGCTTTTTTAGTTACTTCATATCTATCCATATATAATCACTTCCTAAAAAACAAATTGAAAATCATTATATCATATCAAAAGTGAAACTGCAATTATATAAAAAGTTAAATTATAAATACTATAGCTTAAAGATATTGATATAACATGTAAAAGGGTGTATAATATTAAAACAATTTATTTTTATCCTGTTTTGCAGGTTTATATATAGGCAGTTTTTATAAAATAATTATTTTAAGGAGGTTGGCATGATAAAACGGAAAGTAAAGCAAAGATGTAAAGGAAAAAAGAGGAAAGATAAAATCCAAGAATTAAAAACACAGTACCAGTATTATGTTGATTTGGTAGATAGCCAAGTTGAGAAAAAATTAGACCTAACTGT
>CANQHH010000166.1 GCA_947623615.1 uncultured Clostridia bacterium
TAAAACCTGAACAATCAAATCCTGACGTGCTAGCTCCTCCATACACATATGGTATTCCTAAATATTTTTTAGCATAACTTACAACCTGCTCACCTTTACCTGAATTTGACTTTGTTGCTACAGTTTCAGTTTTTACTTCTTCACCTTTTTCTTCATTTCTGCTTCCTGTATCTGAATTTCTTGATGTAGTTGATGTTTGGCTATCTGATAGTAGTTTTTTTAGTACAAAAGCATTTCCATTACTTGTTTTTACCTTATACCAATCACCACTTTCACCTATTACTGTAAGCTTAGTGTTTTGTGCAACTACCATAATTATTTCTGAAGATGTATTTGCTTCTTTTCTTAAATTTACATACGAATCATTTATGTACATAGTCTTTTCTGTAAAACTTTTTTCTGAAGTTTCTGTTTTAGTTTCTTCTTCTTTCTTCGTATCTTCAGTTTTATTTTCATCTTCGTTTTCTATTTTGGTATCAGTAGTATTATTTCCTTGTTCTGATTTGACTACCTTTTTAGTTGCAGTTTCACCTGTAGTTTTAGAATCTTCTCTTATCCATCCTGAAATTGTATCTGTTTGAATATATGTCCATCCATTAATTTGAGTTATTTTAGTTATATTCTCATCTTTATTTAATTTAGCTATAATACTAGAGTTTATTAATGGTGCTATTCTAACATCTATTTGCGAACTTGTATTAGTTGGCTCAGTTGTTTTTGATTTTTCTTCATCTTGTTTTTGAGTGTCTGGTTTTTCCTCATTGTTTTTATTATCGCCGCCATTATTAGCATCGCTATTATTATCATCACTATTGTTTTTATCATTTACTTCTGTATCACTTTTTCCTTGTACTTTTACAAATTCTTTTTTAACATATCCAGTATATGAGCCATATTTTACCTTATACCATTCTCCACTTTCTTCTATCAACTCACAGGTTTCTTCAGCAGACATTTGCGCTATTATATCCGAATCTGTAGAAGTTTCTTCTCTTAAGTTTAATGTTTCTGTTGTAATTTCTAATGTTGTTGCTTGTACCATTGTTGAACTCATCATAATACAAGTTAGACTAAATATCATTATGAAAATTACATTTTTTATTATTTTCATTAACGAATCTCTCCTCACTTAAAATTCAAAGACATTATATACTCATTTAATGGAAAAGTCAAGAAAAGGAGTATAAAGATAACAGAAATTTACTTACAAGCAATACCTAAAAATATGGATTTTATTCTAAACTAATGTGATAAATATGTGATAAATACAAAAATAGCAAGGATTTACAAATCTCTGTAACCCTTGCTATTACTATATTTTTTATTCAATAACTTCTGATACTACACCAGAACCTACTGTTCTACCACCTTCACGAATAGCAAATCTTAATCCTTTTTCAATAGCTATAGGTGTAATTAATTCGATTGTCATTGATACATTATCTCCTGGCATAACCATTTCTGTTCCAGCTGATAATTCAATAACACCTGTAACATCAGTAGTTCTGAAATAGAATTGTGGTCTATATCCATTAAAGAATGGTGTATGACGTCCACCTTCATCCTTTGTAAGGACATATACTTCTGCTTTGAATTTAGTATGTGGATGTATTGTTCCTGGTTTTGCAAGAACTTGACCTCTTTCGATTTCTTCTCTTTGAATTCCTCTTAAAAGAACACCAATGTTATCTCCAGCTTCTGCTTGGTCTAATAATTTTCTAAACATTTCTACACCAGTAACAACTGATTTTTTAGATTCTTTTGCAAGACCTACTATTTCAACTTCGTCTTGTAATTTTACAGTTCCTCTTTCTACTCTACCTGTAGCAACTGTTCCTCTACCAGTAATTGTAAATACATCTTCTACTGGCATTAGGAATGGTTGGTTAACTGGTCTTTCTGGTGTTGGTATATAACTATCAACTGCATCCATTAATTCTTTCATTGGAGCATATACAGGATCGTTAGGATCTGTTGAATTGCTCTCTAATACATCTAATGAAGATCCTTTTATAATTGGAATTTCATCTCCAGGGAATTCATATTCTGTAAGTAAGTCTCTAACTTCCATTTCAACTAATTCTAATAATTCTGGATCATCTACCATATCGCATTTATTTAAATAAACTACGATATATTTAACACCAACTTGTCTAGCAAGTAGGATATGCTCTCTTGTTTGAGGCATTGGACCATCTGCTGCTGAAACTACTAGTATTGCACCATCCATTTGTGCAGCACCTGTAATCATGTTCTTTACATAGTCAGCATGTCCTGGACAGTCAACGTGAGCATAATGTCTATTATCTGTTTCATACTCAACGTGAGCTGTGTTAATTGTAATTCCTCTCTCTTTCTCTTCTGGAGCACTATCAATTGAATCATAGGCTTCATACTTAGCTTTACCTAATAATCCTAGGTATTTTGTAATAGCTGCTGTAGTTGTTGTTTTTCCATGGTCTACGTGACCAATTGTACCAATGTTAACATGTGGTTTTGTTCTCTCAAATTTTGCTTTAGCCATTTTTTTTCCTCCTATTTTTTATTTTTATTTTTTAAAATTAATATCTTTTTTGATTAGCACTTGCATTTTATAACATTTCCGTTAAAAATGCAAGCGTTATTTATATTTTCTTTATCTTTATTAATCTTTTTTAGCTCTACTTGCAACAATATTGTCTAAAATAGATTTTGGTACTTCCTCATAATGAGAAGGTTCCATAGAATATGTTCCTCTTCCTTGTGTCTTAGAACGTAAGTCTGTTGCATAACCAAACATCTCAGATAGTGGAATAAAACTTCTAATAATTTGGTTACCATTTGCAGATTCCATTCCTTCCATTCTACCACGTCTAGAGTTTACATCTCCAATAACATCTCCCATGTATTCTTCTGGAACTGTTATTTCAACTTTCATGATAGGCTCTAAAATTACAGATTTTGCTTGCTTACAACCTTCTTTAAATGCCATTGAACCTGCTATTTTGAATGCCATTTCTGAAGAGTCAACTTCATGGTATGAACCATCTACTAAAGTAGC
>CANQHH010000167.1 GCA_947623615.1 uncultured Clostridia bacterium
ATTTGAATAAATTTTTTTGAAAAAAATTCTTTGAAACAATTTTTAATATTATATGTTAATTATAATATTATTTCAAGTATTTATCTTAATTTTATTCCTTTATTCATCGACAAATTTCGATAATTTTCTAGCTTTTTTTTAACAATTTTTACTTTTTTTGGTATTTTAATTGCTTTTTAATTTTTGTGGTATTATAATGAACTTATATTTTATCTTTTTTAATTTGTTCTTAATATTGATACAGCTGTATCTTTTTATATTCATAGAAGGATTTTTTTCATAGAATATTTTTTTAACTTATCTATTTTTATTCTAAAAAATTTTCTTCTCGATTACTATTAATGAATTTTATTTTCTTATAGTAATATTTAAGTGTACACTGATGTAGAAGAAAAAATTTCTTCTACATCTTTTAATATTGCATACCAGCTACTTCATACGCATAATACTCATGATTTGGTATATATTCTTCAATCATATCATAGAACTTTTTATTATGTCTTTTAAATTTCAAATGACAAAACTCATGAAATATTACATATTCTATTATCTCTTTTCTATACTTTACAATATCAGGATTTATAACTATTCTATTCATATAACATTTTCCTAAAGTTTTATCTATTCTTGTAATTTGATAATCTTCAGGTGCAAACTTTAATGTTAATCTGACTTTTTCCATAATTGTTTCTAACTCTTTTTCTGCAATTGAATCATACATCTTTTTTAGTAATATATCTAATATTTCTTTATTTTCTATTTTTTTATATTTATTAGGGAGTACAATATTTATTGTCTTTCCTTCTATGTTTAACTTTGGCAATTTTACATACTTATATATTATATTTATTACATAAGTAACTCCAAATATTTTAGTATTACTTACTACCGTTTTATTTTTTACTCTATTCATATCATTCTCCCCCTTAATCCTTAAAAAATTTGTTTTGCAAATGTTTGTTTGTTATATTTTATATATTTATTTTTCATTTGTCAATACTTTTTTAAAATTTTTTCAAATTTTTGTTCGTAATATTAAAACGCTAAAAATAAAAGGGGTTCAAATCTCTGAAACCCTTACTATTCTAAACATTATAAAAATAACTTGCTTCTAAATCCGCTTCATGTATTAATAATGCAAGTGGATATTTTTTATATGCTAATCCTAATGGTGCATAATTTTCTTTTGGCTCTGAAAAACCCATATGCCATCTTATACTATATTTTTCTTCATTTGTTAATTTTATATATTCTGTTAGCATCATTACTGATTTTTCACCATGTCCATATGGAATGGTATCATCTATTGTATAATATGGTACTTTCTCCCATTCTCCAAAACTATTTTTAGCATTTCTATAATCTGTTTTATAATAATTTGCTTTACAAATATCATGCAATAATCCAGATATTATAATACTTTCCTCTGGTATTTCTAACTCCTTTACACAATTTTTTACTTTATGTTTTAATATTTCATAAACTTTAAGACTATGTTCTGCAAGACCTCCTTCATATGCTCCATGATATCTTGTACTTGCTGGAGCTGTAAAAAAGTCTGATTTTTCTAAAAATTCTATTACTTTATCCATTCCTTCTCTATTAGTTGATTTTAATAACTTAATTATTTCCTCTTTCATCCCTTACCTCTTTCTTTGTATCATAATTTAACTTATAAACTATATAATAATATAAGGAGGTTAATAATGTCAACTTTTAAAATTTATTTAAAATCAATTCTTATACCTGTTCTTATAGGTGGTTTTATTGGAATTATTATTTCTGGATCAATGGACTATAATTTATTAGAAAAACCATTCTTATCTCCTCCAAGTATATTATTTCCTATTGTATGGACTATTCTTTATATATTAATGGGAGTTTCTTATGGTATACTAGACAGTAAATCATTAGTTGATTCGGAAATAAACTTTATTTACTATTTGCAGTTATTAGTAAATGCTCTATGGCCTATATTTTTCTTTACATTAAAATGGAGATTATTTTCTTTTATATGGATTTTATTATTAATTTTATTAGTACTTTACATGATAATAAAATTCTATAATAAAAATAAAACTTCTGGGTTACTTCAAATACCATACATATTATGGCTTTTATTTGCATCATACTTAAATTTATTTACCTATTTACTAAATAAATAATTTCCATTTTATTACATTTTTTCTTTTTAACTTGATATTTTATCTCTATAGTGATATAATAGATGTTACGTTGTTTCTTAAGTTAGTCAAGGAGATAATAATTTATGATGACAAAATGTGATTTTCGGGAAGATGAAAGACTTGAAACATTGCACATGAAAACCGCAGGGAAAAACATTCCTTTCTTGTGCAATTTGAAAGGCACAAAACTGTGCCTTTACCCACAAGCATGTGATGGTATCCATCGTCTGTGCCGTAAGTGGGAGCAGCACAGTGCACGTTAAGTGCACTGGGAGATTAACAAGATCTCCTCCCGAAAAAAAGAAGAGTGTTGGTATTATCAACACTCTTTTCATTTTTACTTCCAAAAACACATATATCCTCTATATGCTTCATATAAATCTAATTTGCTTGTTACCTCATAAGGCGAATGCATTGATAATACTGGCACTCCGCAATCAATAACATCTATACCTTTGTTTGCAAGTATATATGCTATTGTGCCACCACCGCCTACATCAACTTTTCCAAGTTCACCAATTTGGTATCTTATATCATTAGTTTCAAATATATTTCTTATTTCTGCCACAAATTCAGCATTTGCATCAGATGCGCCAGATTTTCCTCTTGCTCCTGTATATTTACTTAATGCAATACCCCTACTTAAGAATGATGCATTGTTTTTTTCAGATACTTGAGCATATATTGGATCTAGGGCTGCATCTACATCTGCAGATAACATTTTTGAATTATTAAATACTTTTTCCAATAAATTTGGTTTGTTTACACCTAATTTATTTAATATTTCTGACATAAATGTATCAAAT
>CANQHH010000168.1 GCA_947623615.1 uncultured Clostridia bacterium
ATTTTTTAAATTTTCTATTTCAAAACACTTATCTACAACTTTTTGTATTGTCTTTTCATATTCGTAATTCTCATCAATACCCTTATATATAATTTCATAATTTTTTTTCATTATACTACTACCATCGTCCTTATTCCTCTTTTTCTATAATATTCCCTGTCTTTAGTATATTTTTTATTTGATGTACTATATCCTCTAATTACTTTAGATATTCCTAAACTTTCCAATTTTGCCTTATAGAATTTTATAATTTTATAATATTTATTTACATTTGAATATGCATTTTTTAAATCACTTTTTACAAAAAGTATTTCCTTTTGTTTTACATATTCATCATAATTCTCATCTTTTAATAACTCTACTTTTTTATAATCCTCTAAAAATTTCTTATATGTTTCTCTTTCATTTGGTTTATCCCAATAAATTTTCGTACTTAACAATTTTACATTATATTCTTCCATAATATTTATTAATAATGAATACGCTTTTTCCTGTTTTTTAGCTATTTTTGTATCTACAATTAAGCTACGAGCATCATTTATTAATTTCATATAACATTGTTCTGCAACAACTAAAGGTAAACTATGTGTAAATAATTTTCTGCTTATTCCTAGCAATATCATATTTTTCTCAATATTATCATTTTGATCTAATTTTCCAACTGTAAATTTTTCGAAATTGTTATATCCTTCTAATATTTCTTTATATGTATCATTATCATTTTCTTCAAATTTGATTGGTAAAATTTCTGAAATATATTCTTCAAGTGCTTTAAATATTTTGTTATATATTTCTTGTTTTTCGCCATCTGATAAATTATCAGATAATCTTATTGAATAATGTTTTAAAAGTCCTTTATACAAAACTTCCATTTCCATTGCATAAAAACTTTTATATCTATCAAAAATCTTTACTTTTTCACTAGCAACTGTTTCATAATCTAATCTTAATAAATACATTTGCTTTCTGTATTTATATTCTGTATATCCTGTTTCTTTCAAATGAGTAACCATATAATACTGTGATAATGCTTCTTTTTCGAACTCTGTAGCAGTATCATTTCTAACTTTTTTGTATATAGAATCCATTATATATTTATCAATTGATTCTAAATATAATGCATAAGTATCATCTAATTTTTTACGTATACTTTCTTTTTTATTTGCATCATCTATTTTGTCTAAATTCAAAGTATTTTCATATGATTTTAGTACATTATTTCTTTTCAATGAAATCATCATACCATTTATTCCGACCTTTGTTGGTATTAATAATTTCGTTAGTGTATTAGTAAGTTTTGAAAAAAACGTTCTATCTGAACCGTAAACTCTTAAACTTCTTTCCTTCATATATCCTCCATTCCGTCTTTTTAATCACCAAATTAATTATTAAAAGACTATTTTTTCTTTTGTCCCAACACTTTCCTGGACCTCATACGTAACTTCTACTTCAATACTCTCTGTATTTTCATATACATTTACTTGTTTATTTAATATATCATTTTTATTATCAATTTTATTATTTAGTTCTTGTTCGGCTTGTTGTATTCCAATTTCTTTTGCCTCTTCAATACTATATTCATTTTCTATATTTTTATATTCTTTATTTGTAATTTTTACTAATTCTATTGGTAAATAAAAATCTGAAAATATTTTTAATTTTTTATTTTCCTCTATTGTATCATAATTTTCAAATTTTGAAACCCCTTTATTGAAATTTATTTTAAAATTATTTAATTTTATATAATATTTATTTTCCAAATTACCTGTTTCTTCCTTTTTGTTTTCTTTCAAATAGATTTTTTGTTTATCTGTATACCATACTTTTGCAATAATTTCTCCCTGTGAATGCACATATCGAGTTCCTGTATATTTCCCTTCTAACCATCCACCTATTAATATATCACCTTTTTTTACAATATCCCCCTCTTTTACTATTGGAGTGCCATTTTTAGCATTTACTTTCATAATCATACAGTTTTTATCTGCTACAATATTGCAATATTCCTCTTCATTTACTATTTCTGGTTTCATATCTGCTTCCACCAATTTTATAATTACATTTGTTCCTTTTATTTCTATTCCAACCCATGCAATATCTTCTCTTTCTATTCTTATTTTATTAATTATTTCTTTCGTATCAATTGAACTTTTTAATTTACTTATTTTCAGACCTGCCTGTTCTACAATACTTAAAATTTCCTCTTTAGGTATTTGATTATTCCCAACAACTTCAATATTCCATACAAAATTAGATAATGAAACAATAACTAGAACTATCAATATTAATAATCCTGCAAAAACTTTTCTTTTTTTATATCTATTTAAAACAAATGCTATTCCTTTTTTACTATTTATTTTCATTTTGCAACCCGTATTTTTGCATACTTTTTTCAATCTTTTAAAATCATTTATACCTACTTTCGCACGTAAAATTGTTGCTCTTTCTCTTTTCAAATTCCATAAGAGTATATTTTTACTTACACACATGTTTATAAATCTCTCGATATAATATCCTTCTACGACTATATCTACATAACCACATATATAATTTATTAATACTCTAATTTGCAAAATTATACCCCCTCTACCTCATTAGTGTCCTCCATGCTCTCAAAATCTATGCTGTCTATTTTCCCAGTAACCATTATATCGTCAGAAGTCATATCTATTAATTTCAAATTAAATCCATTTATATTTATAATTCCAGTATATGTGTTTAATCTTATAAAATAGTCCTGATACTCTAAAATTCCCTTATGATTCTCTATATAAACTTGTTCAAACCCCAATATCGTAATCTTCGGATTATTCGTACTTACCTCTTTGGGTATATCCAATATCGAATCCAATTTACTTGCTTTTTTCTTTTTCATCTTCACACTCCTTAAAAGGGACAGACCCCTTTTCCTTTTTTTTAGGATTTGGGGAC
>CANQHH010000169.1 GCA_947623615.1 uncultured Clostridia bacterium
ATAAGATATTTCAGTTATTTTATATGATATAGAGCCAAAGCTTGAACTTTCTGGAACATTTACTGTTATTGTGTAAATTCCGTTTTTGTCTTTTTCAAAACCTTCTAAAGAACCTGTATTTAATTTAATATCTGTAATATCTTGATTTGTATTTGTTTTTATTGTAAATGTAATTTCAGCATTTTCTCCCTTTTCTGCATAAACTTTTTCAGATGCATCTGTTACCTTAACATCTATATCTACAGTAACATCGTTTTCAGCTTCAGAAATTACTATATCATTATGTTTTTCTCCATCTCTTGCATCATAATCTGCAATTACCTCAACTGTATAAGTTCCTGACGAATACATTTCTTCGTCAATAGAAGAAAATGTAACTTCAGTTTGAGCATCTAGTTTTATTTTTTCAACTATCTCACCTTCTGATTTCAATACAATAAATTTGTCTGTTATTGTATTATCAGAATCTTTAATGCTGATATCTTTTACAGTTATTTTTGTTTTTTCATCATTTACAGTAATATCCCCTATCGTTGCTGTAGGTTTATTTTTAAATACTACTTGTTTTTCTAATTTTTCAAACAAATCTTCATCTGTCTCTATATTAAATTCTTTTAAATTATCTAAAATAACTTCTTCTAGTTTTAGTTCAGTTCTCGTGTTGTTTATATCAGATAGTGGAATTTCTATTGTATAATTTTCTCCATCTTTTGTAACTTTATATTCGCATCTAACTCCATTTAAAGATATTTCTACTTTTTCAACATCATAGTTAGGTTTATTACTACTTATAAATTGTAAAATTACTTTCTCTTTTTCTATTTTTACAAATTCAAATTTACTTAAAGTAAAATCGTAGTCTTTTTCAATTTTGAACTCATGTTTCTTAATAACTTTTTTATATTGGTTATCACTATCGTCTTTATTAGTATCTAAAGCATAATTTACTTCTATTGATAAATTATATTTTTCAAATTGTTCTATATCTTCTAATGTATATTTCTGAACACCATTTTCTGTACCTTCTAATGACATTTCAATTTCTTTAACTGTACCTGCTTCATTAGTAATGATTATTTTACCACTTATGAATGTATCTTCGGTATCAATTAATTTAAAATGCAATTCTGGTTTTTCTGCTAAATCATTTATAAATAAGTCTTCAATAGTAGGTTCATTTTTTAATATTTCAATCTCATTTTCACAATTTACTTTTATAGGTTCTTCTTCATCTTCATAATACAATTCCGATGCTATTATTGTAGTTTTACCATTTTCTGGTCTATCACTTGGTGCTAAGAAATTTACTTTATATTTTCCGTCTTTTAACTTTGTTGCAGTTTCTTTAACTCCATTTATTGTTATATGTGTTACTTTTTTATCTGTATTATCTTCTATACTATAAATTGCTTCTACTTTTTCTCCTCTATGTACATATTCATCTATACTAGATTCTTCTTTTTTTATAGTTGCTTTGATAGGTACTTTAATTGATTCATTATAATTTTTAGTTAATTTTGACTCTTTTCCATTTCCTAAATCATAAGTTATTTCTACTTCTGCTGTATATGTGCTTGACGAGTCTAATTCTATATCATTTGAATATGAATTACTATTAGAATCTTTATTTAATGTTTTTCTTTCAATAATATTTCCTTTTTCATCTTTAATTATTATTTCAGCATTTTTTATAGCACCATCTGTGTCTGTTGTTGTAACAATAATATGTAAATTTTCATCCTTTAACTCAGCTTCTATATTATCTACAGTTGGTTTGTCTTTTAAATATATGTAATCAAATGTTTTATTTACTTGGAAAATATGTCCGTTTTCTAACTTAACTGATTCAACTACTATGGTGTTGTTTCCTTTATTTCCTTTAGGTAATTCAACTGTATATTTCCCATTATTATTTTTAACCTTATATTCTTTACCATCAATTGTTACTTCAGTAACATCATAATATGATTCTGCACCGTTTTCAAATGAAAGTACTAATTCTTTATCATCTGATACTTCTGAAGTCAATTTCATATTCTTAGCTGTAAAATCATATTTTCTTGAAAATTCAAGATTTCCATCTTCTTCCTTAATAACACTATCAATAAAGTCTTTTTCTTCTCTATGGTCTGATACAACATTTTCAGCAAAATAATCATGATCTAAATCATAGCTAATAACCAAATCATAATGATATGTATTTCCATCTTCTAAGTTTGCTCTAAATGTATTATTACCAACCTTTATATCTTTTGATGAGAAAACCTCAACTCCGTTTTCATCAGTAATGGTAAATTTTGCATTTTTTAATGCTCCATCCATATCCTCGAAATTAAAACTTATTTCTGGTATTTTTGTATTGTCATTAATATAGAAATCTTTTACTTTAGGTGCATCTTTTAACACGTCAACTTTTACAGTGTAGTCTACATTAACTTTCTTTCCATTGTCTAATTCTACTTTTGTAATATGTATATCGTGAACTCCGGCTGTTGTTGGGGCTGGTATTGTTACACTGTAATGATTATCTTTTCCATTAGTTACATTTTTTGCAATTGTTTTTACAGGTACAATACTTGCCATTCTTACAGGAGAATTCTTAATTTTTGCTACTTTATATGTTTTTCCTCCAATTTCAACAGCTTTAATTTCAGTATATGGTGTTACATCTATATACAAATCTAATGTTATCTTCTCACCTTTTTTTGGTGTAAGATTACTTACTGTTGTACTTCCTATTACTGACGAATATTGTTCCTCTTCTGGTTTGCCTGGCTCGTTTGGTGTATCTGGAGTACTTGGTGTGCTTGGAGTATTTGGTTTACTTTTATCATTTGAACCACTTGGTTTATCTGTTTTACTTGGCTTCTTTTTCTTACTTGTTGTGTTATTTGTATTATTTGTGTT
>CANQHH010000170.1 GCA_947623615.1 uncultured Clostridia bacterium
AAAAATAATTGATTTCTTAAGGCGATTATGGTAAACTTTTATAGGGTGAAGAATATGAACTTTAAGAATATGTTTAAACATTTAAAATTAATTACACATCATAAATGGGTAGTATTTAAACTATGCTGTAAAATAGGAGAGCCATGGAGAGGATTAGTACATGACTTGTCAAAATATTCACCAACAGAGTTTGGAGAAAGTATTAAATACTATTCAGGAAAACATTCTCCGATAACAGAAGCAAGGTTAGATAAAGGTTATTCTGAAGCATGGTTACATCATAAAGGAAGAAATAAGCACCATACAGAATATTGGATAGATAATGAAACAAGTGATAAAATGTTAGTAATGCCATATAAATATGCTGCAGAAATGGTTTGTGATATGTTAGCAGCAGGGATTGTATATGAAGGAAAAAATTGGACTAAAGAATCAGAACTTGCTTATTGGAATAGAGAAAAACAAATAAAACAAGTAAATCCTAAAATAAAAGAATTTATCACAGTGGTTATGACACAGGTTGCAGAAAAAGGAATAGATGAAGTTTTAACTAAAAAGAACATAAAAAGCCAATATGATAAATGTGTGAATAAATAAATTTAATATTTAATTTGTGTATAAATTTCCACTCTTTGGAGAAAATAGGTAAAAACTATTTTTTACAAGGAGTGGAATTTTTTGAAAAAATATAGAGTTTTAAATATAAAAGGAGCGGTTCTTGATAAATATCAAATAGAGCAATATTTGGAAAAAATAGCTTCAGATCATATATTAAAAGAAAAATCAGATAAAGATACTTATCCTATTCCAAGAATGAAAGAAAATTTTGAAGTTATAACAGAAGTATATAATTTACTAAATGAACATATAAAATTAAAGATTCCGATTCATTCAGCAGGTGAGTGGTTACTTGATAATTATTATGTGATAGAGGAAACGGTTAAAACTATAGAAAAAGAAATGCCAATAAATAAATATATAAATTTTTTAGCAATTGCAAATGGAACCTATAGTGGATTTGCACGAATTTATGTATTAGCATCTGAGATAGTAGCATATACAGATTCAAAGATAAGCACTCAAAATTTAGGGTATTTACTTAAAGCATACCAACAAAAAAAGACTTTAAGTATGGAAGAAATATGGAATATGAGTATATTTCTTCAGATAGCCATAATAGAAAATATACGAAATATTTGTGAAAAGATTTATTCAGCACAAATACAGAAATATAAAGTAGAAAATATAATAGAAAGGCTAATAGAAAATAAATCTAAAGAAGAATTGCAATTTAAAAATATTGTGTCATATAAAGAAAAAGTTAATAGATATACTCAGATGAAATATCCATTTATAGAATACATGTCATATAAATTAAAAAAATATGGAAAAAAAGCATATCCGTATCTTAACATTTTAGAAGAGCAAGTTAGTAAAATGGGTACAGATATTTCAGAAGTAATAAAAAAAGAACATTTTGATATTGCTGTAAATAAAGTTTATATAGGAAATTGCATAACAAGTATAAAAACATTGCAGAGAATAAATTTTATTGATATTTTTGAACAGATAAATAAGGTAGAAGATATTTTAAAAGAAGATCCTGCAGGTGTTTATGATAAAATGGATTATAAAACTAAAATATATTACAGAAATGAAATAAAAAGTCTATCTAAGAAAACTAAGATATCAGAAATATATATTGCGAAGAAATGCTTTGAACTTGCGAAAAAAGAGAGTAATGAAAATAATAAAGAAAATGTAAAAGCTCATATAGGATATTACTTAATAGGGAATGGTAGAAATAAGCTATTAGAAATATTACAAAATAGAAAAATAAATAAATTAAATAATATGCAAAAAGCAAAAGTTTACGTATTAGCTAAAATACTAATTTCTTTAGTATTTTCTATATTAATAGGTATATATATGTATAATCAAACAAGAAATACTGGTATTTCAGTAGTAAGCTCTATTTTAATTTATTTACCAATAGAGAGTATTGTTGTGCAAATTATGCAATATATATTAGGAAAAATAGTTAAACCTAAATTAATTCCGAAAATTGATTTTCAAAATGGTATACCTGAAAAATATGCAACGATGGTAGTTATACCTACAATACTAAATAATAAACAGAAAGTTATAGAAATGCTGAATAAATTAGAAATATATTATTTGGCTAATAAAAGTGATAATTTATATTTTGTATTGCTTGGTGATTGTACAGCTAGTAATCAAGAAGAAGAGGTGTTTGATGATGAAATAAAGAAAACAGGATTAGAATATATAAGAAAATTAAATGAGAAATATCCTGATAGTAAATTTACAAAATTTAATTTTATATATCGTAAGAGAACATGGAATGAAAAAGAAAATTGTTATTTAGGTTGGGAAAGAAAAAGGGGGTTACTTAATCAGTTCAATGAATATATATTAGGAATTAGTTCTAATCAATTTAGAGTAAATAGTATACATGAAAATAGAGAAAAATTGCCAAAAATAAAATATATAATTACATTAGATGCAGATACAGAATTAGTGTTAAATAGTGGTTTAGAGCTTGTAGGGGCAATGGCACATATTTTAAATGTACCTATTTTAAACAAAGACAAAACTAAAGTTGTAAGTGGTTATGGAATTATGCAACCACGAGTGGGAATAAATTTGCAAGATGCAAGGAAAAGCTTGTTTACGAAAGTTTATGCAGGAATTGGGGGAACAGATTCATATACAAATGCAATATCAGATGTTTATCAAGATAATTTTGGAGAAGGAATTTTTACAGGAAAAGGTATATATGATGTAAAAGTATTTTCAGAAATACTAAAAAATCAGATTCCAGAGAATACAGTATTAAGTCACGATTTGCTAGAGGGTAACTATTTGAGATGT
>CANQHH010000171.1 GCA_947623615.1 uncultured Clostridia bacterium
CTCCTCCTCTCATTTTAATATGTAGTTCCCTGTAAAAATGCCCAGTATGTAAACACTACACTTGATATATATAATGTGCTATAGACTACTGCTTGTCCTATAAATTTATATAGTTTACTTGTATCTAATTTTCTTTTCATTTGTTTCACCTTCTTTCTAAACTACTCTTAGTTTTTTATTCATCTTTTTTTGATATTCCGTTCTTGTATCTATAAATTGAAGTTGCTCTTTCTGTTGAGTTTGTTTTTTTATAAAATCTTCTAAATCATTTTGTGTAAATCTATATTCTCTACAAACTTTCAAATATTTAAGTCCTTTTGGAATAAAGTTATACAAAACTGTTCTAACATCTACTCCAAATATCTTAGCAACTTGTTTAGTTGTTAATAAATTTTCCATTTATTTTCTCTCCTTATTTAATCTATTTTTAAACATTTTGTTGAATTTATAGCTGAATAAATATCAGCAATACTGCAATTATAAAGTTTTGACATTCTTTCTTTTAAAGAATCACTAGGATTTCTATATCCTTTTTCTAACATTGACATATATTGTTTGCTTATTTCTAATACTTTTGCCGCTTGCCCTTGTGTTAATCCTGTAGCTTTTCTTAATTCTTGTAATGTTTTTCTCATTTCGTACCTCCTTTACAATTTGTTGAACATATTGTATTAAACATTTCGTTGATTGTCAATATTTTTTTTTAAAAAAATTTACAATTTGTTTATAAATATTGACGTTCTAAGAAAAAAAATTTACAATATGTTTACAAATTAAACAATTTGTATTATAATATACTTAAATTATGTAAAGGAAGATTTTATGAATAGATTAAGATTTTTAAGAAATGAAAAAGGAGAAAGTTTAGAAAAGGTTGCAAAATATCTAAACGTAACTATGCAGACTATCTCAAATTACGAAACTGAAAAAAGAGATATGACCCCAGATACTATTTTAAAACTTGCAGAATATTTCGGAGTATCTACTGACTATTTACTATGCAAATCAGATATAAGAAATCCAGGAAAGCAAATAGACGATGTATTAAATGAAGCAATGATAGGGATGTCTAAAGAAGAATATGATATTTTAACAGAAACTCAAAAGAAACAAATTCGTGATTTTGCTTTATTTGTAAAAAATCAAAACGAGGAATATAAAAAATAGATGGAACTTAATTCTCTTTATAATATTGCCGAGAAAGGAAATATAAAAATCTATGATTGGCAAATAGAGGATGTTAATGGTATGTATCTTAATTATCAAAATATCAATGCTATTGCACTCATTTATAATAATTTAGGAACTTACATAAATGAAAAATGTACCTTAGCAGAATAATTACGGACATTATTATATGGACACTATTTATCCCACTTCTACTACCAACAAAATTTTAATAGATAAGCAAGAATATCGAGCTAGAAAGTGGAGTCATTTTGTGTTTATTCCTTTGGATAATTTAAAATTAGCGATATTAAATTGGAATTAATAATCTTTATAGTCTAGCAGAATATTTTGAAGTTACAAAAGAATATATGCGAAATTGCATACAATTTTATATTAAAAGTATGGAGAGGTGGTTTAATGGCAGGATATTTAAGAAAAGTGGGAGAAAATCGTTACAGATTAGAATATATGCTTGATGGACAAAAATATTCTAAAAATGTAAAAGCTACAAGTTCAAGACAAGCAGACAAGTTATTAATTCAGTTTGTATCAGAAATTGATAATGGAGTCTATCAAGGTAGTGTAAATATTATATTTGCAGATTTTGCTCAAACGTTTATTAATGATTATGCTAGGCAAAATTGTCAACCTATAACTGTTGAGGGCTATCTAAAAATGTTAAATGGTAGAATATTAGATGAAATAGGAAACTATAAGATTTCTAAAATATCTCCACTTATTTTAAATAAATTTTATAATAAATTAGTTAATTCTACAAAAGAAATTTATAATGAAAATGGTGAAAAACAAGAAGTTTTTTGTTTAGGACAAGAATCATTAAATAAATACTACAATTTAATCAATGGTATCTTTAAATATGCAGTAAACATGAAACTACTTAAAAGTAATCCAAATGAAACCATTTCAAAACCAAAGACAAAAAAACATGAAATAAAAAAAAGACAATTCTATGAACCTAATGAGTTGAAAAAATTTATTAAAGCTTTGGATAATGAAAAAGATGACGCATATAAATTAATATTTTATTTACCAGTTATGTGTGGTTTAAGAAAAGCAGAAACATTAGGATTATCTAAAAAAGACATTGACTTAACAAATCAAAAAATAGATTTGACAACTTCTTGTGAATATGTAAGAGGTAAAAAAATATATACAGATTTAAAAACTAAGAGTTCAATTCGTACCATATATTATCCACAAATTTTGCATGTATTGTTGAAAAAATATATTGAAAATTGTGAAACAAATTATTTATTCGAAAATATTACAGAAGATAATATTGATGATAAATTAAATAAAATAATAAAACGTAATAATTTAAGAAAACTAACATACCATAAATTAAGACATTCACATGCTACTTTTTTATTAGCTAATGGTTCTGATATAGAAACAGTTAGAAATAGGTTAGGACACTCCGATATATCTACAACCAATATATATGTACATGCTTTAGAAAAAAATGATAAAAAGGCAAGTAATAAAATAAATAACTTTTTTAAGTAAGTTTTATTTTTTACTTGCTTTTTCGCTTAAATTTCGCTTATTTTTTGTATAATCTCTTGTAATATGGTGTGCCTAGGCGGACTCGAACCACCATCGGTCGCTTAGGGGGCGACTGCTCTATCCTGCTGAGCTATAAGC
>CANQHH010000172.1 GCA_947623615.1 uncultured Clostridia bacterium
CCCATCATGCTTAAAACATCTTCTGCTGTTTTTTGAGAAATAACATTTTCACTCTTTTGTATTTCAATATCTCTTTTCTCTCCAGTTTTACTATCAATAATTTGCTTTACAACTCTTGGTTTTATATATGTTCCTTTATTTGCAATAGTTCCTACCGCTGCTACCATTTGAATTGGTGTTACTTCAAACCTTTGACCAAAAGCAATTGTTCCGCAATTCTACTGGTCCTACCTTTTCTTCTTTTAAAAATATACTTCCAGCTTCTCCTGGTAAATCAATTCCTGTTAATTTTAAAAATCCAAATTTATTTAAATATTCATAATATTTTTTTACACCAATTTTTTGTCCTAATCCAATAAAAACAGGGTTACATGAATTCATAAGTGCTTCTCTTAAACTTTGTGAGCCATGCGGTCTATAATATCTCCAACATTTCATTCTAGCCCCTGCAATAGTTATACTTCCGTGTACACGAAAATTCACCAGCTTTATCTGTTGTTGTTATTCCTTCTTCTAATGCTGCAGATGATGTAATTAACTTAAATGTAGAGCCTGGCTCATATGTATCAGATATTGCTTTGTTTCTCCACATTGCCTGCATATTTTTTACTTTGTCTGCTTGTGATAACGTATCCCAAACTTCTTTCATTTCATCTGTTGACGGTTCGTATGGTGAATTTAAGTTGTAATTAGGATACCCTGCCATAGCCAAAATGTCGCCATTTTTTGGATTCATTATTATAATATTTCCCCCATCTGTGCAAACATTGTCTATACAAGCCTCTTTCAAATATTTCTCTGCAATTCCCTGAATAGTTGAATCTATACTCAATATTAAATCATTACCATCTATACCACTAATATAGTCTTCTCCTTCTTGTGATATTTCTCCACCCTTTGCATCTGTAATTTTTACTATTTTCCCTTTTTCACCTTTTAATTCTTTTTCATACACTGCTTCTATTCCATCTAGTCCTTGATTATCACTACCGCAAAACCCAATTACCTGTGATGCTAAATTATTATTTGGATAGTATCTTTTAGTATCTTCATCTATATTAATTCCATTTTCAATATTATTTTCACTCATCCATTTTCTTAATTCGTCTGCTTTTTCCTTATCTATTTTTTTTACTATTGTCTCTATAGAACTTCGTTTTTTTACTTTTTTCAAAACAGTATCATAATCTAGTTCAAACATATCACTAAGTGCATGTGCCACTTTTTCTTTATCATTTTTCGAAATATTCACAGGATTTACAGTTACAGTATTTACAGTACTACTAACTGCTAAAATATTCTTACCTGTTGCATCATATATTGTTCCTCTTCTTGGATTTATATTTCTATCTAGTGTTTGTTGTGTATATGCTTTTTTCTTTAAATCTTCACCCATAACAAATTGTATCCAACCAATTCTCCCTATAAACAATAAACAAATTAGACAAACAGCCATAATCCATACTCTCATTCTTTTTCTTCTGCTTATTTCACTTATCTTTTCATCTACTTTAATCTTTTCCTTCTTTAATTGTTTTTTAAACTTTTTCTTCTGTAATTTTGAAGCATCTTTTTTTATTTTAGATATATCATCTTGCACTTTTACTTTTTTTAATTTTTGTACTTTATTTCTAGGTACTCTTGCACTCATATCGTTTCCTCCTGTTTTATTTAATCATATTTTAAATTTATTCAACAGGTACAAAAAAAGACTAAAAAGAATATATTTAGCTTTGAACTTCAGTTCACCTGTAAAAGGTGTACATAATTATAAAAATATGGTATAATATATTTATAAGTTAACACTTTTTTTATGTGTAAAGGAGGTTACCAATGCACATACGGACAAAGACAATATTCACAATAGTTATTTCTTTAATGGCAGTAGTGATTGCGAACTTGTTCGCCAGTCCACTGTCGCCACTCCAGGGCTTCTCAGAAGTCCCGGAAGGTAAGGTCATTGACTTCGGCGTCGAAGCCGAAACAATGTCCTTATTAGTAGAGCAGGACGCTGACGCTCATTTGGCACCTGAGGTCGTAGAGGTGTCAAATGAGACTCCGGAATTTGACATGCAGGTTCAGGAGTGTATTGCTGGCTTTGCCTCTGAGCTCGCCACACAGGTGGTAGCAGAGGCAGAAGCTGCTGAGGCCGAAGCCGAAGCACAGGCTGAGGATATTGATGAGGAATCTTCCTCACAGTATCCTATTTCCGCCACAGAGGCGGAAATCCAGCTTGTTGTACAAGCTGTGCAGCACGAAGTAGGTTGCGACCCGACCTACTTCCAAGGATATGACTTTGATGTCATACAGCAATGTATGGCCAAGGTCATATTAAATCGTGTCGGCCGAACAGGATTCGCCGACACGATAGATGGCGTGATTGACCAACCCGGTCAATTTATGCCACGGTCTCAGCTGACTAAGTTCTCTCCAACAGAGGAGAGGACACGGAAAAACGTCATCGCCGTTTTAAACGGCGATGCATCTCAGATACCAGACAATCTGATATTTGAGATGAGTTTTACAAGCTCTGACGTCGAGAGAAATCTTGGCGTCATGGAGCGACAAGTCGGCGACGTTGAGCTTTACTATGATGGTATGGCTCGTTCCGCCGACGGGCGATATCTATACTTTGCAATGCAGTAGTATAGATATGTAACCTCGCCCCCCTTCTTGATAATTCAAGTTGGGGGGTTTTTTCAGTTTTATATATTTAAACTTTACTTTCTGCTTTTTTTGCTATTACAACAAACCTTCCATTTTTCACATGATATGCACATGTTGATAATGTTATTAATTGGTCTCCATATTTCGC
>CANQHH010000173.1 GCA_947623615.1 uncultured Clostridia bacterium
TTTTCTTAATAAAACATTAATATTTTACTTACTTTATTTTTAATAATTGTATGTTATACTAATGTGTAAATAAAGGGAGGAATAGAAAATGTATAACATTTTGGTAGTAGATGATGATAAAGAAATAGTAAAGGCAATTGATATATATTTGAGTAAAGAAGGTTACAATATTTTAAAAGCTTATGATGGTAAACAAGCGTTAGGTATAATAAATAAAGAGGAAATACATTTAGTTATATTAGATATAATGATGCCAAAAATAGATGGAATTACATTAGCAAATATGATAAGGAAAGATAAACCTGTTCCTATAATAATGTTATCAGCTAAATCAGAAGATTATGACAAAATATTAGGATTAAATAATGGGGCAGATGACTATATAACCAAACCATTTAATCCATTAGAGTTAATAGCAAGGGTTAATTCACAAATAAGGAGATATACGTCTTTAGGAGCAATGGTAAGAAATGAGGAAAACTCAAATATATATGCATCTGGAGACCTAGAAATTAATGATGATACAAAAGTAGTAACCATTTCTGGAAAAGAAGTGAAACTCACACCCACAGAATATAATATATTAAAATTTTTAACTAAAAATAAAGGAAATGTGTATTCAATAGAGCAAATATATGAAAATGTATGGGAAGAAGAAAGTTATGGTGCGGAAAATATAATTGCAGTGCATATAAGACATATAAGGGAAAAAATAGAAATAAATCCACGTGAACCCAAATATTTAAAAGTTATATGGGGAATAGGATATAAAGTTGAAAAATTGGATTAGGGGGTATATTTATGGAGCAAAATAAAAAGAAAATTTGCTGGATACGAGTATTAAAAAATGTATCATATGTTTTAGCTCCTATTTTAATAGTAATGCTTGTATTATCAATTTCTTGCGTGTTTTTTACATATAATATGGGAATAGAAAAAGAGGAGGAATATATAGAGACCAGTAAATTTGCAGAGGAATATTTAAGTTTTATAAGAACTACGATAAATCGAATAAATAGTAAAGAAAAAAGTTATAAAAGAGAAGTGAATGAAAATATTACTGAGTCACTTGAATATATCGGAAATTTTGTTTATTTGGTTATTGATAATAAAACTGGTGTGGGATATGTAAATGGAAATCATGATTTCTCATATATAACAGTAAATAAATGGAAAGAAGAGATACTTTCAAATAAATTATATTGGTGTTATGAAAATGGAAAAATAAATACAAGTATAGATAAAATAAGTGAGCAGCAGATGGTAGATACATCTTTTTATGAAAATAGCTTAAAAGATTGTAATTTAACAATATATACAGCAATATTAGATGATTTACCATATTATGATTCTTATGTAGAACAAAATCTGATTTATAATGTGGTTAAAAGTCAAAGTAAATATGCACTTATCAATATTCCGATAATTGTAATTATATTAATAGCAATGGTGCCAACAGTTTTAATAGGAATCGGGAAAACCAGAGAAGAAGGAATTTACTTGAATTGGTTTGACAAAATACTTATAGAAATAGTTATAGGAATATTAGCATTTGTAGATTTCTTGACATGTGGATTTTTGTTTGATATAGGAGTAAATATAGATAATATAATAGGGGCAATATTCATATTAGGTGGTTTGATAATTTTATATATATCTGCAATTATATTCTTAGAGACATTTGTAAAAAGAATAAAAACGCATACATTCTTAAGAACTACACTTGTATATTGGATGTATAAAGAAATAAAGAAAATTATTGATAATATGAAACTATCTTTAAAAGCAACATTAGGTTTTGGAGGTTTTATATTAGTTAATTGGCTTATTT
This sequence comes from uncultured Clostridia bacterium, assembly GCA_947623615.1. Taxonomy (GTDB): domain Bacteria; phylum Bacillota; class Clostridia; order TANB77; family CAG-508; genus CALXVA01. The sequence continues at coordinate 1,832 of CANQHH010000173.1, forward strand.
TATTATGTTTTAGAAATGAAGAGGTAATATGTATATTATTACTTTTGACATTATATATATCTGCATATACATATATAATTCAAAGGGTAACATGGACTAAAAAAATAAGTGGAGCAATAAATGAAATATATAATGGAAATACAAATGTAAGATTAGAAGAAGATATGTTTAAAGACAAATTCCTTGAAGTTGCAAAACAAGTAAATGATATTGCAGGCGGATTTTCAAATGCAATAGAAGAAGGTGTGAAAAGCGAAAGATTGAAAACAGAGTTAATTACAAATGTATCACATGATATAAAAACACCTCTTACATCTATAATTAATTATGTGGATTTACTAAAAAAAGATGATTTGACAGAAGAGAAGAAAATAGAATATTTGGAAATTTTAGATGCTAAATCTCAAAGATTAAAAAAATTAACAGAAGATTTAGTAGAAGCTTCAAAAGCATCATCAGGAAATATAAAATTAAATATGGAAAAATTAAATGTTAATGAATTAATAAAACAGATATCAGGTGAATTTGAAGATAAATTTAAAGCTAGAAATTTAGAAGAAGATATATCTTTTGCGGAAAATGATATATATATTAATGCAGATAGTAGATATATGTACAGAATAATTGAAAACATGTATTCAAATGTATCAAAATATGCAATGCCAAATTCTCGTGTGTATACAGATATAATAGATAATGGAAATAATGTAATAATACAAATAAAAAATATTTCAGAACAAAAATTGAACATAACAGCAGATGAGTTGATGCAAAGATTTGTAAGAGGCGATGCATCTAGAAATACAGAAGGAAGCGGATTAGGTTTATCTATTGCCCAAAGTCTAACAGAATTGCAACATGGAAGATTTCATATATATTTAGATGGAGATTTATTTAAAATAACAATAGGATTTCAAAAAATGAAAATTTAGTGTATAATATAT
>CANQHH010000174.1 GCA_947623615.1 uncultured Clostridia bacterium
CGTATTTAAAAATACATGTTCTTTAGATGGATCAAATATTTTATTTTCTTTTTCCCTTAATTCTTTTCTTTCATCATCTATATATTTATGTCCAACAATATTAAATTCGTCATCAAAGATAGCTGTATCTTTATGAGCATTCCCTACATAAATCATATCTCTATCAAAAAAATATTTGATAATAAAAATCCACATCCTTCTTCTGGTCGCATTCCTGTTTGTAATAATGTAGCAAATAATTTACAAAAGCTTCTACCATCATTTTCTAATATATCTAGCCATTCAGTTTGTCTTTCCGCTGGTAAATATACTAATTTTGTCTTTTTTGATCTTTTTTTCTTTGGAAATTTTAAATCAAAATCAGGTATCTCTTTAATTAATTTTTTTTGTTTTCCATATTGCAAAACTTGTCTTATCATTAAGAAAATATCCTTTGCAGCACGTGGATAATCTTTTCGTATCATTGTAACATACCCTTCAACAACCTCTTTTGTCATTTCAGGAACAGTATATTGTGAAAAGTTTGGAATGATATGTTTTTTTAATGTATAAGCATAAGTTTCAACCGTTTTAGCACTATTTTTTTTCCAGAAGATGGATTAATATAGTCTTTTTTATAATTAAGCCACATTTTAGCAAAATCACCAAAATTAATACATGTCAAGAATAAAAAAATTAGAGAGGATATTTTTGGAGAATCACGAAATCAATTCGGAAAAAGATGTAATTTAACAGAAAGACACATAGGTCAAATAGAACGTAGAGATTTTTTAATTAGTTTACAGTCTTTAGATTTAATTGCTTCCGCAACTAGTTTGGATGTAGACTATATTCTTTATGGAAAAACAGAAGAAAATAAATCTAATTTAGCAAAAACTTTGTCTAATGTTATTAATAGAAATGATAAAGATGAATTAAGAGTATATTATAAATGTATTTGTACAATAAAAAGTTATATAAATAAGAAACAACAAAATTTATTAAAACAAGCTAACATTGTATCAGAGGATAGAGATTATTCGCCTGAAGAAATAAAAAAATGTATAAATAGCATATCAGAGCATATAATGAGTCAAAGTAGTAAAAATGGAGATTTATCTAATGAAATGACTAAATTTAATGAACTTGCAAATTTATTAATTAGAAATGAAAAAGATATTTGATACAAGTTATAATTTCTATAAAAAAAAGTAACTTAGAATAAACAATTTATAAAGAAGCCTGATATAGAAACCAAAGAGAATTTGGAAAAGTTAAAAAGATGGAATGAAAGTGAAAAAGCAATATATGAAATATACTTAACAAATATGGAAAAAAGAAAAAGCTATAAAAGAATTTAATAAATTGTTGTAGCAAATAGTGAAATAATTTTATTTAGTGAAGAACAAGGTTAGATTTTAAATCTAATCTTTTTTATTAAAAATAAAAATTGGAAAACTTTTAGCATTTTATATTGTATAATAATTGTAAAGAATCAAAGGAGTAAATAATGTTATTAGAAAAAGATATAGATAAAAAATTATACAGAGAATTTTTAGCTGGAAATAAAGAGGCTTTGGGTAAGTTAATATATAAATATAGAAATAGTTTAATATATTTTATTTTTAAATATGTTAGAAATCAAGAAATAGCTGAAGATATATTTCAAAATGTTATGGTTTATTTATTAGACAAAAAAGAAGTATATAATTTTGATTATTCATTTAAAACATTTCTTTATATTGTAGCTAAATCAAGAGCATTAAACTATATAAAAAATAAAAAGATAGAAGATGAACTTACAGATAATAAAAAAAATTTATTTGTTGAAGAAGAATTATTAGATGAAATAATAATATCTAAAGAACGACAAGCTAATATTAGGAATGTAATAAGTAAAATGAATCATGAATATCAAATGGTAATATTTTTAGGCATTATAGAGGGAATATCATATAATGAAATTGCAAAAATAATGAATAAATCTACAAGTCAAATAAAAAATTTATTGCATAGAGCAAGAATAAAATTAAGAAAATTATTAATTCAAGAAAGGCTGGTAGAAATGAAAAATAATAGAGCAATAAGATTTCTATTGTGGTTTATAGTAGTAGGATTAATAATGTCTGGAGTAGTTTATGCAGCTTCATATTGCATAAACTCTATATGGAAAGAACCAGAGAAATATAATTTGGAAAAAGAATCTAAAGTTACAGAGCAAGATGAAGAAAAGGCAATAAATGAAGAAGAAATAGATACAATTATTAGTGAAAAATTATCATGGTTAGGTTATGATAAAACACAAATATCTGATAAACATCTGGTTAAATTTCCAGAAACTAAAAAGATGGATTGGATGATTACTTTAAAAAATAATACAAGTTTTACATTAAATGCAATTACTGGAGAACTCATACAATTTTGTGATAACGGTTTTAATGATTTAGAAATAAAAAGTACAGCAAATGAAAATGAGGCGTAAAAAATTGCAAGAGAATTATATACAAAATTAGGATATAAAGATGGTGAATATGATATTGCAACACTTAATAAAAGTGGAACTGGGATAGATGAGGCATTGTGGAGAGTAGATTTTTGCAAAAAGTATGGAGATGTATTTAATAAATATCAATGTATAAGAATATCTTTTGTACCAGAAGTTGAAAAAATAAAAATATTAACAATATTTGATGAAGATTATGAAGATAACCCAGTTGTAATTACACAAGATGAAGCTATAGAAATAGCCAAGAAAAAGTATTTAGCGTTAGGAAAAGATGAAACTAAAATCAAAT
>CANQHH010000175.1 GCA_947623615.1 uncultured Clostridia bacterium
TTTTAATTTCTTATTGTATAGGAAAAATCGAAGATTTTTGCTATACAACAAGGCCTAAGTTTCCTTGGGCCGTGCAATAATTGCGTAGCAATTTTGCATATGTGATGAAGCCACTTTTCTTATTCTGGTATAGTCTCATCTTTTATATAATATTTAGTACCAAGCATTTTATCTGGCAAATATTGTTGCTCAACTTGATGGTTTGGATAATCATGTGGATATTTATATCCTACACTGTATCCTGCTTCTTTCATTCCGTTCTGCTGGTGCATTTCTAATATGCATTGGTATTTCACCAGTATCTTTATTTTTTACATCATCTAACGCCCTATCTATTGCTAAATAGGTAGCATTAGATTTAGGTGATGTTGCTACATATACTGCTGCTTCTGACAGTATAATTCTCGCCTCTGGCATTCCTATCATATTTACAGCCTGCATTGCAGAGGTCGCAACAACTAATGCATTTGGATTAGCCAATCCGACATCTTCTGCTGCTGCTATTGTAATCCTTCTTGCAAGAAACACAGGATCTTCTCCGCCATTTAAAGCTCTTGCTAAATAAAACACAGCAGCATCAGGATCGCTACCTCTCATCGATTTTATAAATGCACTTATATTATCATAGTGACTATCTCCATTTTTATCAAATATTGCCTTTCTACTTTGTACACAATCAGCTGCAATTTCATCTGTAATATCTATGTAACCTTCCGAATCCATTTGTGTTGTTAAAACTGCAACTTCTAATCCATTTAATGCAGTTCTTACATCACCATTTGATACTTCTGCTATTTTTCTTAATGTATCATCATTTATTTTTATTTTATAGCTTGCTAACCCATTTGGTGAAACAAGAGATTTTTTTAATACATCATAAATATCATCTGTTGTAAGTGGATTTAATTTAAATACCATTGATCTTGATATTAACGCCTTGTTTACTTCAAAATATGGATTTTCAGTAGTTGCACCTATTAATATTACAGTACCATCTTCTACAAATGGCAATAATGCATCTTGTTGTAATTTATTAAATCTATGTATCTCATCAATAAATAATATACATTTCCCTGTTGGATTTAATAGCAAGTTTTTTGTTTCTTCTATAGCATTTTTTATATCTCCTATTCCGGATGTTACAGCATTGATTTTTATAAATTTATATTTTGTTGTATTACTTATAACCCTTGCAAGAGACGTTTTACCACATCCTGGTGGTCCCCATAAAATAATACTTGAAAGTCTATCTGCTTTTATAGTCCTATATAAAATTTTATCTTGTCCTAATATATGTTTTTGTCCCACATAATCTTCTAAAACTTTTGGTTTCATTCTATATGCCAATGGCTCGTCTAAATTCATAACACCTTACCCTCTTTCATTTAGCCAAATTATTTAGAGCTTTTCTTATAATATTTTCAACATTTAAACTATCTGTATCTATTTTTTCCATTGCAATAGCTATTTCTTTTCTGCTATAACCTAATACCTGTAACGCAGATACCGCCTCAGATACCTTTTCATCATCTTTTATTGCTACCTCAATTTCTTTAGACACAGGTTCAGCACTAATTGCTTCTTCTGTTTTTATTTTATCTTTTAGCTCTAAAATCATCCTTTGTGCAGATTTGACTCCTATACCTGGTAATTTTTTTAATGTATCTATATCACCAGATATTATCGCCAATGCAAAACTAGATGGTGATATATTCGACAATATACTTATTGCTGATTTTGCTCCTATTCCACTAACTGATAGCAACAATTCGAACATACGCAATTCTTCATTTGTGTTGAATCCAAATAAACTCATATCATCTTCTCTTACTCTTAGAAAAGTATGAACTTTTGCTTCTTCTCCTATTTCTCCCAATCTGTCTATTGCAGTTTCAGACATAAATATCTTATATCCTATTCCATTTGCTTCTATAACAACATATCCATTTGTTTTTACTTCTAAACTTCCTTTTATATATGCAAACATTTTTCTTTTACTCCTTTTGATTTTTCTTTATTATTCTATACTTTTTTATTATTTTTGTAAATATATTTTTCAACATCACCAAAAAATACATCTCTAAATGCTAATCTTTTTTAACATTTAGGATGTATTTTATATTCTATCTTATAATACTGGCAATACTAAACGGAAGGTAGCAGAATTTGATGCAGCTCCATTTTGAGCATCATAATAGTATATACAATAATCATGTAAATTACTTGAATCATCTACACAGCTACCCCTAGCAAAAAATGGATTTGATGTTGTGGGAAAGCTAGATGTTGATTCATCCCATGCTGACATACCAGTACCTTGAGATGAAATCTCATACACTGCATCTCCATACTTATTACTATTTGCACTATAATTATTAGATTGACTTTCTGGACTTGCTACTGAATATACATCTTTATATTTTCGCTCTGCATCAAACAAACTCTTTCCATTAGTATATGATGTGCTACTTGAACCTGTTAACTTTACATATGATGCCATATACTCATATCCTCCGCCACTCATATCATATACTCCTTCTACTGTGTCTGAAGTACTTGAACGTGTTCCCATAATTGTATTGTATTCATAATCATCACTATAGTAACCTGTTAGGTAATTTGGATTATTATTTTTCTGAATCCAGGAACTACCATAATCATTACTTAAGTATGCTACTGCTCCCCATTCTGTATTTTTCATTAAATGTGGATCTACTACTATGTCTGATGTGTTTAATCCATATACATTTCCAC
>CANQHH010000176.1 GCA_947623615.1 uncultured Clostridia bacterium
AATTGTATGAATAAGGAAAGAAGGGAAGATAATGTTAGAAAAACAAAAATTACAAGAAGAGGCAGAAAATGCCATAAAATGGATTAGGAAATATGTACAAAGTACAGGGGCTAAAGGAGTTGTAGTTGGTAATAGTGGAGGTAAAGACTCCGCAACTGTAATTGCAATGGCAACCAAAGCACTTGGAAAAGAAAATGTAGTTGCTATATCTATGCCATGTAAATCTATTACATCAGATTTTGATGATGCTAAGTTAGTAGCAGATACTTTTGGAGTTAGATTATATAAAATTGATTTAACAAATACATATCTTCAAATTGAAAAAAATATAAACGAAAATTTTGGAGAACTAAATTATGAATCTAAAATAAATGTAAAACCACGTTTAAGAATGACAACATTATATGCAATAGCACAAACTTTAAATTACTTAGTTATAGGTACAGGAAATTTATGTGAAAGCGTGGTAGGGTATACTACAAAATGGGGCGACAATGCATCAGATTTTAACCCAATTGCAAATTTTACAGTTGAAGAGGTTTTGCAAATAGGTGAATTGTTGGGCGTACCAGAAAGAATATTAAAAAAAGCTCCTAATGACGGTTTAGGAGGTCAAAGCGATGAAGAAAAAATGGGAATAAAATATAGCCAAATATCACAAATGATTGAAACAGGAAAGACAGATGAAAATGCACAAGAGAAAATTATTAAAATGTTTCAGGCTTCAAAACATAAAAGAGAAAAAGTGCCAACATATAATTTTAAAAGAAAAAATTTTTTATTTTAAAATTATTGAAATAAAAAAAGTATAAGTATATAATTAGAAAAACAAAAGTAAAAGGGGGAAGAAAAATTGAAAAACAACACATTTAAGGTAATAGGAATAATTACATTTTGCGTAGTAGTAATTGTGGCATGTTTTTGTGCGTATGTATTTTTAACAAAGCCAGAACAACAAAACACTAAAGGACAGGAGGAAGTAAAGACAGAAGAACAAACAATTTTATCGAAAGGGGCTACAGAAGCAATATTTTCAGTAGAGGATTATCCTAAAGTAGATGCATCATTAGCAACTCAACCACTAACAAATGCTTTTATACAAAACTTTACAAATACAAAAATGGATGTTGAAAAAATAGAATATACAAATACACATCCAGGATATGTAAAATTGATTAATGATGAAGTAGACTTAATAGTGGTTACAGAGCCATCAGCAGAGGAATTAGCTTTAGCTAAGGAAAAAGGTGTTGAATTAGAGGTTATACCTGTTGTAAAAGAAGGATTTGTATTTTATGTAAATGGAGAAAATCCAATAGAAAGTTTAACATTAGAGCAAATACAAAAAATATATACAGGAGAAATAACAAATTGGAGTCAAGTAGGTGGAGCAAATGAAGAAATAAGAGCATTTCAAAGACCTGTAAATTCAGGAAGTCAAACAGGAATGTTATCATTAGTAATGAAAGACTTAAAATTAATGGATCCACCTAAAAAAGATATTGTAGAAACAATGAGAGGAATAGTAGGATTAGTAGCAGATTACGATAATGGAAAAAATGCAATAGGTTATTCATATTATTATTATGCTAAAACAATGTATAATGATATAGATGCAGGAGTTGCAAATGCAATAAAAATGTTAGGAATTAATGGAGTCAAACCAAGCAATGAAACAATAAAATCAGGAGAGTATCCATTAAATACAGCATATTATATAGTTATTAATAAAAATGAACCAGAAGGAAGTAAAACAAGAAAATTAGTTGAAGCAATGCTTTCAGAAAGAGGACAGGCGGTAGCAGAAAGTGTTAATTATGTAGGAGTGAAATAAATGAATAAGAAAATAGTTATATTTTTAGTTATATTTGTTTTATTATGCATAGCAATAACATCAGGGGCAGTATATTTTACATTGGAAGATAGAAAAAATAAAGAGATAGAGGAGCAAGCTAAAGCAGTAAAAACAAATGAAAATAGTATTAATCTTGAAATGGAAACAATAAAAGAAGACCCACAGTTAGCAAGTGAGTTAACAGATACATATAGTACAAATGCAATTAAAATAAATCAAGTACAATATGGTGAAAGCGATGAAGAAGGAAATGCGTCGACCTATGTACAAATTGAAGGATTAAAGAATGAAGAGGTTCAAGCAAAGGTAAATAGTGATATAAAAACTAAATTTATTGAAGTGTCTAATGCTAATCCTTTAGTAACTGTAAATTGTCTTGTACAAAGTAACTTTGCTAATATATTATCAATGACAATAGAATACTGGTCTGATGATGAGGAGTTTCATGTTTTGCCATTAAATTACAGGTTGGATACAGGGGAACAGATACAATTTGAAGACTTGTTTACAAGTAAAAAATACGTAAAAGACATATTAAGAACATCAATGTATAATAATTATGATATGTATTCAGGACCATTTATAGGCGAAACAGAAGATCATTCGCCAACATTGCAAGCAAGCAATTATGATTTTTCGGCAGTAGATGATGATGTTTTTAAAATGATAAATTATTATGAAAATGGTGGAGAAGTAAAATTTTATATAGAAAGAAGTACAATAAAGGTAGAAATGCTTGGTAAAAGTTTTGGAATTGAAACGAAAGATTTTGCTGATAAAATTGCAATGTATAAAAGATTTCAAACTTCTCAATCGTTATATGAAAATGATAATTTGGGAATAAAAAAT
>CANQHH010000177.1 GCA_947623615.1 uncultured Clostridia bacterium
TTTAAAACATTTTTTTCATACCATAAATTATTATTATCATCATAATTTTCAATTGCTTCTACAAGCTCATAATCCTCAAGTATTGTCTCATTTTTTTCGTTTATAACTTTTGTTTTATATGTGCCTTTTGTATAATCTACATCATAAGTACATATAAATACTGGACTTTCATTATCTGGAATAATTATAGTTTCGTCATACGTTGGCTCTACTATTATATCTCCCTTTGAATTTATAACTCCCCATTTATCATTTGTATATACTGGTACATATTCTAATGCAACTACCTTTTCATCCGCATTGCTATTTGGAGTCATTAGTTTTTTTATTCCTATTATAAACATTATTATAACAGCAATAGCAATTATAACAGCAAACACTTTCTTTAAATTTAATTTTGGTTCGCCTTCATATCTTCTTCCTTTAGTACTCATAATCACCCTCCACATATTGCTTATTAATAATTTCTATTTTTACACATATACTATATCACACTTTTATACAAAATTACAACATTATACGCTAAATTATACAAAACAAAAAACACAGACTACTAACAATAGTCTGCATTTTGAGTATTTATTCTTTTTTATTTTTTCTTGGTGATTTTTGCCACCATTACTGTCATATCATCTTTTTGCACTCCAAAGTCGTTATCTATAGCTTCTCCTATAATTATATCAGCTATTTTTTGTGCATCGTTTATCTGTATATCTTCTAGCAAATATTTTAGCCACATTTGCTTATTTACATATTCTTTATTAGAATCAATTATTCCATCACTACACATAACTAAAATATCTCCATCTTGCAAATCGTAATCATATACAACTAAATCTACATCATTTAAAATTCCTGTTGGTAATGATACTGATTTTAATAATTGCACTTCTTTATTTCTTTTTACATATGTAGGACATGCACTATTTTTTATAAACTCCATATTACCATTAAATAAATCTAATATTTGAATATCTAATGTTGCATACATATCTTCACTTGTATTTGCAGATAATGTAGAGTTTATCAATTTTAATGATGTATCTTTTTCAAATCCTGCGGTTAATAGTCGTTCTAGCATTTTTATTGCTATTTTACTACTTTTCATAGCTTCTGGACCTGAACCCATACCATCACTTATTGCCATCAAATATTTTCCATCATCTAATTTTATCTGAATGCTTGTATCCCCAGAGACAGGAGACTCTGCTTTTGTCGACTTTGCAATTCCTGTTTGTACACTGTATTTATCATCAGATAAATATGTAAATTTACATTCTTCTTTATCTAAACGTAAACCACATTCTTGCTTTTGAATAACCATTTTTTCGTTAAATACTTTACTTATTATTTTGCCTATCTTTTTTATATCACATGTTGTTCCATCCATGTTTTCACATATATTAGTATATACACTAACTATATATCTACCAGATTTAGATTTTTTTATATCTAAATCCTTTATTGTTATTTCTTTTTGCTCTAATAACTCTTTTATCTCTGCTTTTTTATCTGCATATACATCTATCTCTTTTTTATTTATCTCTACGGCCATTTGTGATATAGCTTCTGACACACCTTTTAATTGATTAGAAACATTTTTTTTGCTTTCATCCATCTTCTTTTTCCATATAAAATTTATTTTACTTATTTTATATGAATAATTCAATGCTTTAACGATTTTATAAACATCTTCTTTTGCTTGTAAATTCGTATTTTCAAATCCAACAATATATTTATTATGATTCTCTAAAATTTTTATTAAATCCTTTTCTGTTATAATTTCATTTTTTACAAACATATCAAAAATATCTTTCATCATTGAACTATCAGAATAATACATTTCTTCATACAACATATTATCTTCTAATCCATCTAAATTTTGCTTAAACTCATCTAAAAATATTTCTAAATTAGTTTTTTCTTGCTCTTTTAACTCGTCTTCAGATAATATTGTTGCTGCTGCTTCACTATAACTTTCTGCCATATCAAATATAGTATCTGACATACTGTTCAATTTATATACTGTGTCTTTATTTCCTTCTAAATCATGTCCTCCACTCTCTGGCAACAACTTTGTTTTACCAAATAAATCTTCTATATTTATTTTTATATTCTTTGGTATCATTAAAAGTCCTAATGATGCAATTAATATTTCTTGGAACATTATGAGTGAAACTGTGTTACCATTTGCAATATATGCAATTATAACATTTCCTATTGCAAATCCTACTATAACACCTATTCTTCCAAATCTGTTAAATATTCCTGCAATCATACCAGATACTGCATATACAGCAATCATTATTGGCTCTGATCCACTTATAATTCCTAAAACAATACCTATTGTTATTCCACCTGTTGCACCTACTAAAATTCCATTTTTCCAGCCTAATACCAATACAATTAATATACTTAATATATTTTTTATTGAAAATCCAAATATATTTGCATCACCAAATGTAGATATTGCTATTGCTAATAACAAGCTTGTTCCCATTACTTCTTCTATTGTAAATGCTTTCTTTTGACCAAATTCTTTTATCATTGTTATTGAACTTACAAATATTTTATAAAAGATATATGTTGTTATTCCTAACATTATGCTTGTTAATAAATCAAATACATAAAATGTCCTAAAAAATAATGGTATTGCTTGTACAAGAAATACAGCAAAAAAGACATGCCCTCCGATTTTTCTT
>CANQHH010000178.1 GCA_947623615.1 uncultured Clostridia bacterium
CATAAAAATTAAAGCACTCAAAAAACACAGACTACTTCTAACAATAGTCTGCATTTTGAATACACTTAATAAAGGCTCTCTTGCCTCGTTTATAATATTATTATCTTTATTATATTTTCTAATTTTCGTTTTATTATTTATTTCCATATTACTCCTCTTTTGTATTTCATAATAATATTTTACACTATGACTCCTCTTTTTTCAAGTGTTTTTCCCCGTATTTTTAATTAAACGTTGTTATAACTTTCACATTTTTTGGAAAAAATATATATATTAAAATATTTTTTTCCAGGAGGTATATATGAACGATTACATAAAAAAAGAAAAAGAAAAGGAGTTAAAAAAGAACTTACTAATTTGCATATTTCTTCTTTTAATTTTTATTATTTTTATTTTACTTTATTATATATATTTAAAAATTGATGTAAACCAACAAGATGATTATTCAAAGTCATCATATAGCTCATCCAGACTATCTCAAACGGTTGAACAAGTTGAAAACACTGATAAAACAGTCACCGAAGTTATAAAAAATGTAAATGATTGCGTTGTTGGTATATCTAAAGTAAAAGAAGCTGGTGATAGTGTTTTTCTTGAAAATGGCGTATCTAAACTGGGATTAGGAACAGGTTTAATAGTTTCTTCAAATGGCTATATTCTCACAAATGAACATGTTTCTGGAAAAAGATACAGCACTTGCTATATAACTGCTAATAGCGGACAAACATACAATGGCACAGTTGTATGGTCTAACTCTGATATTGATATGGCTATTATAAAAATAAAAGAGAAAAAACTGAAATATGCAACTCTTGGAGACTCTGACGATATAAAAGTTGGCGAAAGTGTATATGCAATCGGCAATCCTATAGGTTTTGAATTTCAAAGGACTGTAACTTCTGGAATTGTAAGTGCATTAAATAGAACTATTAAATTAGAAGAAAACGGTGAAGAAACCTATATGGAAGATTTAATACAAACAGATGCAACTATAAACCCTGGAAATAGCCGGAGGTCCTTTGATAAACGCTAATGGCGAAGTTATAGGTATTAATAGTGTAAAAATCACATCTGCAGAAGGTATTGGCTTTGCTGTACCAATTAATATTGTAAAATCTGTTATTGATAGTTTTGATAAATCTCGGAAAATTCGATGAGGCTAGACTAGGAGTTTTTGCTTATGATAAAGATGTTCTCCCTTATATGAATTTAAAATCTAATAAGGGTGTATATATTACAAAAGTCACCAAAAATACAGCCGCTGAAAAGTCTGGCATACAAAAAGGTGATGTTATTTTAAGTATTGATGAAAATACTCTAGAAAGAATGTGCGAACTTCGTTGCTATATATATACCAAAAAGCCTAATGATGAAGTAACCTTAAAATTACTCAGAAATAACAGGGAATTCGAGGTTAAGGTCAAGCTAGACAAAAAATAATTTATTGTTTTTCGATAAATTTATATTGACAAACGAGAAAAGTGAGTGTAAAATAGTTACAAATGAAGGAGGGATTTACAATGAAAAAAGCATTTTTACGGTAGCCTTGTTTTAGCTATATTACACTCTGTTTTATTTTATAAACAAAATCTTGGTATATCAATGATTTTATTTATTATTCCGTTTTTAATTTTTATATTATACATATTAAATGAAAAGGGAAAAATCAAAAATAAGAAAGCATTAATCTTAGTAATACCAATAATTTTACTTAGTTTAACATATTTTATTTATAACAACTCATTTTTCTATTTTTTTAATATTATTGCTATTGCGGTGTTATTTATTATTATGATAATATTAGCTTTATTCGATTACAGCAAAATATTTTCAAAAGTAATTTTTGTTATAGGAACACCAATAAAAAATATTGAGCATGTTATTGAACTAATCTTTGATTCATTCTTTGATAAGAAAGAGAAAACCGAAAGTAATGGTTATTACAAAAAAATATTTTTAGGTATTATATTTTCATTACCAATTTTAGTAATAGTACTTGCATTACTATCATCTGCTGACCAAGTTTTTGCAGATAAAATTTCTGGAATTACATATATTTTCAAAAACATTTTACATCCTGCATCTATGAGAGAATTAATCTGCAGGATTGGAATAATAGCAATTATAACAGTATATATAACATCCTTTTTGTATAATATTACGCAAAATAATTTTGATGAAAATTCCAAAGAAAGTAAAAAAATAAGCTTTGACAATACGATACTAAATACAATACTTACAATATTAAACCTTGTATATACTTTATTTTGTTACATACAAATTGTAGATTTATTTATGGGATATACAAGTTTATCTCAAGCTGAATATGCAAACTATGCAAGACAAGGCTTTTTCCAGCTAATGTTTGTATCTTTTATAAATCTTGCAATCATACTTATAAGCACACATAATCAAAAAACAGCTACAAATTTTCAAGTAAATTACACTAAAATAATGAATTTATTATTAGCCATTTTTACTTTAATAATACTTGTTTCATCTTTTATGAGGATGTATTTATACGAGCAAGCATTTGGATATACATTTTTACGTTTAATGGTTTACGTTATTTTAATTACAGAGGCTATATTGATATTCCCAACGATTATGCATATAATTAATAAAAAAGTAAATTTAATAAAACCTTATTTTATAATTATAACTACAATGTATGTTTTGGTTAATTT
>CANQHH010000179.1 GCA_947623615.1 uncultured Clostridia bacterium
ACTTTTTGAATTGCATTTTTTATAACAGAATATGAAAGCCCAGCAGAAATGTCTCCTATAGAATATCCTTCTTTTTGTGCTTGTTTTATTTTAGAATTCATAAAAACTGTACATCTAGAACCTAAATCAACAGGTCTCCTTGCTTCTATAGCAGCATTAACAAATTCCTCGATTGAAATATTTAGGCTTTTTGCAAATGTTTCTATAAAAGATCCACAACCAGAAGAACAAGCTTCATTTAACATTATGTTGTCAATAGCACCTTTTTTCATTTTTATGTATTTCATATCTTGACCGCCAATATCTACTATGCTAGTTACATTAGGCATAAATTTTTTGGCAGCTGTATAATGTGCAATTGTTTCTATTTCGTTAAGATCAACATTTAAAGCTGTTTGAATTAGTTTTTCTCCATATCCAGTAACACCGCTATATCTTATTATAGCTTTTTTAGGAATTTTGCTATATAAATCTTTTAACATTTTTTTAACACTTTGTAATGGGTTACCCTCATTACTACCATATAATGAATAAAGTAATCTTCCATCATTATCGATTAAGACTAGCTTTGTTGTTGTTGAACCAGCATCAATACCTAAAAAACAATCTCCTTCATAGTTTTCTAAATCGGCTCTTTCTACAGTGTCTTTACTATGTCTTTCTTTAAATTCTTCATATTCTGCATCGATTGAAAATAGTGGTTGTAACGGATTTGAAGTATCATCATGAGATATTCTTAAAACCTCAATTTTACTTTTTAATTTTTCTACAGTTATTTCATGAGAATTTACAGAATCTATAGCAGCTCCTTTTGCAACTAATAAATGAGCTTCTTCAGGAATAATTATTTTATCACCTGTAAGGTTTAGTGTTTCAATAAATCTATTTCTAAGCTCAGATAAATAATTCAAAGGTCCACCTAAGAACGCAACTCTACCTCTTATAGGTCTACCACAAGCCAAACCACTGATAGTTTGATTAACCACAGCTTGAAAAATAGATACAGCGATATCTTCTTTTGCAGCTCCTTCGTTTAATAAAGGTTGTACATCGGTTTTTGCAAAAACACCGCATCTAGAAGCAATTGGATAAATCATTTTATAATTTTTAGCAAGTTCATTTAGACCAGTTGGATCAGTATGTAATAAAGAAGCCATTTGATCTATAAATGCTCCTGTTCCACCTGCGCAAGTACCATTCATACGTTGCTCAATAGATTTATCAAAATATATAATTTTAGCGTCTTCTCCGCCTAATTCAATAACAACATCTGTTTGGGGAATGTATTTCTCAACAGCTCTTTTACAAGAAACAACTTCTTGAATAAAAGGCATATCTAAAAATTTAGAAGCAGACATTGCGCCAGAACCAGTAAGTGCAATTGTAAAAGTATTATCAGGATACATACTTATTAAATTTTCTAATACGTTACAAATTGTATTTTTGGTATCTGAAAAATGTCTCTGATAATCACTATATAGTGTTTCTAAATTTTCATCCATAACAACAATTTTTACTGTAGTAGAACCAACATCTAGTCCTACATGTAATAAGTCACTCATAATAAAAACTCCTATCTATATTATATTGTGTAATTAATATAAATATAATAATTCAAGTATATTTTATACGGAAAATATGTATTTGTCAAATGAAAAAAATGTGAAAAATGTGGAAAAATGGCATAAAAAATCGAAAAAAAGTGCGATTAAATTTTGCAAAAATAGTTCTAAAAAATACTTGTCTATAATAATCATTTAATAAATTAAATAATTGAAGGAGGAAATATAGTGAATAAAAAAATATTAATAATTATTATTGTGGTAATATTGGTTGTTATAGGGGTATGGTTATTTTTTCAAAACAAAGGAGGTCAAGAAGAAAATATATCGGAATATAGTCCACAAGAAGAAATTTCAGATGAACAGTTTAGGCAGACCATTGTATCAATATATTTTGAAAATAAAAATACTGGGGAATTAGTGCCAGAGGGAAGATTAGTAGATGTTAAGTTATTGTTAAATGATCCGTATAAAACCTTAATGGGATATTTAATAGAAGGTCCAAGAAATGAAAATTTAGAAAAAGTAATACCAGAAGGCACAGTAGTAAATAATATAGAATTGAAAAAAGATATATTGTACATAGACTTATCTAAAGAGTTTATAGAGAACCATAAAGGTGGGGAGGAAAAGGAAAGTAATACCATATATTCAATTGTAAATACAATGACAGAATTAATGGAAGTAAATGGAGTAAAAATATTAATAGATGGTAAAGCAGATCAGGAATTTAAAGATGGAAAAATAAAATTCGATGATGCTTTTGTAAAATTGGGAAAATAACATAAGAAGCATGATTCTAAAGGTTTCATGCTTCTATTTTAATATTTTATATAGTTTTAATGTCTTAACTATTTTCTTAAAGTCATTTAAAAAGTGTTCAACCTCATAAAGAGAGCAAATTGTTTTTTCTTTTCTTTGTGCAAAACTAATTTTATTTGATGGTTTGTGAGGGTTGTTTTTTATTAAATTACTCATACTAAAACCTTTCATAAATTTGAATAATAATTAAATTTAATATATAATATGTAAAAAAATCAAAATGTTGTATAAGGGGTAAAAATGAAAATAAGTGAAGATGAAAGAATAGATGATTTAGGAATAAAAAACATGAAAATTAT
>CANQHH010000180.1 GCA_947623615.1 uncultured Clostridia bacterium
ACACCATTATTCTGTATCTCTAAATAATAATCTTCTCCAAATAGATTTTTATACCATAACGCAATTTTTTCTGCTTCTTCCATATCATCATTTAAAATAGCCTGATTTATCTCTCCTGCAAGACATGCACTACAACAAATTAAATTCTCATGATATTTCTCTAAAATTTCTTTATCTATACGTGGTTTATAATAAAAACCATCTATAAAACTTAGTGATACAAGTTTAGACAGATTTTTATAACCTTCGTTATTTTTAGCAAGTAATATTAAATGGTTATATTTAGTATCAATATTCGGTTCTTTATCAAACCTACTCCTTGGTGCTACATATACCTCACAGCCAATAATTGGTTTTACTCCATTGGCTATACATGCTTTATAAAAATCTATTGCTCCGAAACATAACTCCATGATCAGTTATAGCAATTGCATCCATTCCTAATTCCTTAGCTCTTACAGGCAAATCTTTTATTCTATTTGCCCCATCTAACAAGCTAAACTCACTATGTATATGTAAATGCACAAAATCTCCCATCTTTACTACTCCTTCATTTTTTTCATATTGTATCATGTATTATTTAATTATTCAATAAGAATAATTGCAATAAAAATTCCTTATTAATGACACGAGCGAAAACTACAATTGTAGCTTTCGCTCTTTTTATTGTATAGCAAAAATCTTCGATTTTCCTATACTTTTTGGATTGTCTATCTGCCATAGAGTGTCTTCGCAAACTCTTCTGCAGATATCCCCAGATAATCCAGTGTTTCATCGTCCAATCCTGTTTCCAGATATTGGTCGATTTTATTCAGGATTTTTTTAGCATCCTTGCCAAATGCACCCTGATACACATCTTTGGCGGGTTTTTGTTCTTTAAATCCTTGTTCTAATTGAGGATATACTTCCATCAACTTAGAACATCTTTCAAAGAATCGACAGTGTCGATTTGCAAAATCTGCACTGTTGCCCCCTAACAGATCAACGGCTGTCTTTTCAACCGTCATTTCCATCAGGGTTCTGCCCCATTCTTCATCTCCCTCACGCCAAAGGAGAGCTTCAGGGGCCTGAGCATGGATGCACTCATGCACCATTGTCAGCATCCTCTGCTGCCTTCCGCAGTTATAGGATGCAAACACGTATCCATCCTGCAGAAACCCAAAAATTTGGTCTTCCTGCCCAACTATTTCAGCGGGCAGCCACTTTGGGGCAACGAACGTTTCGTCATTTCCCCACCATTTTTTCACAATCTCTTCTGCCCTTTGAGCATCAGAGAAAAAACTCTCATCTACATCGTCCTTATTCATGACCATGTAGCTAAGATTCCCAGTGGGCGCTGTTACGTCGCACTGGATCCCTGGTTCTATGCAGAAGCCAGACTCCGTACACTCTGGAGTAGAACATCCTGTTGCCCCTATTAAGACGGCAACAATAGCTAAAATTAAACTAAAAATTCTTCTTTTCTTCATTTTGCTTTATCCTTTCTGTTTTCAAATTTTTAGCTTTAACTTATACTTATACTATATTATACCATTTTTTTCTATCTTTTTCAATTTTATGTAACCTTCACAAATATGTATTACTTTCCCCCACAATAAAAACACGACCAAATGGAACTGCCCATCTGATCGTGAAATAATTTAAGTTTTACTCTGCTTTCTGGAAATATTTGCACCAATCCTCTAGTGCTTTTATTTCCTCATCCTCAAACTGCTCATAAGACATGTTTTTTAACTGTATATATAAAACAGTTTTATATACCTCTGCCTCATAAATCTCATGAAACTTTTCTAATGGATACTGCCTGTGACTATGTACATCAAATGCCCAACCATTATGAACATATGTTGCATACATGTGCATATCCATAGCAGATTTATCATCAGGAATAAAAGGTTTAACCGCAAGTAATTCTACATCTCCCTTTTTTAATGTTTTCACTAATTGAAAACACACTTCAAATCCGCTTTTATAACACTTCTGGTATGAAATTTGCTTATATAATTTTGGATTCCTACGTTTTATCTTGTAAAAATCTATTTTATTCAGTGCCTCACCTTTATATGTACATAATTCGAAATGCACTTTATCACTAATGAGTTGCAAAAATATTTTTATTTGTTCATAAAATTTCCTTATGAACATTACACCTCCTATTACGTACACAGCTAAAAATATCAACACAGCAAAATTTGTAGATAAACTAATATTTTCACATGCATCCACTATTGCTAACGGAATGAACGGAAAAATATAAGCTACTCCCAAAAAACACCAACATAAAATTGTAATTATATGCTTATATGCACATAATTCAATTACTTTGTCTTGTGTTTTTGGATCTAATTTTCTGTACAACGTTTTTCTCAGTATCCGCTTTATAAACTTAATCATTTTTTTCCAACCTTTCTAATTTTATCAAGCTTTAGTTTTACATAACAATTATTATAACATATTATTGTAAACTTTTTCAACTATTTCCTCTTAATTTTCTTTTATTTATATAATTTTTATGAGAATTATGACACAAATAAGACAGATAACCACATTGTAGCTATCTGCCCCATCCTTTCAACCAATTACAGCTTTCTGAAGCTGTATAGGAGTTGTCCCTAATACATTTTTTATGAACAGCTCATATTCTTCCTCTGAATGGAAAAACATTGGCAACGATTGG
>CANQHH010000181.1 GCA_947623615.1 uncultured Clostridia bacterium
AATAAAAAATTATATGGCATATTTAGTAATCCTTTTTCTTTCGAAGGCAAAAGAAAAAATGAATTTTCTAGAAGTAGATTAAACAAAATAAAATATTTGTTTAACAAAATTTTTATATATGAGAATGATGAGTTAGGTAAAATTATTGAATTAAAAAAGTCAAATTTAATAGAACAACTAGTTAAAAATATTAACATTCTATTTTATTTAATACTAAGCAAGGTAATTGAAAATATTGAAAATAATTCAATAGAAAATTTAAACAATATAAATGTAAAAGAATTATATAATTTAGAAAGTAAAAAGACTAAAAATCGCTAGGGTAGGAGAAAGGTCTTTATTTTCAAAGATTTTCGAATTTTAAAATTTTCACATTAGAATTATATGTTTTTTAAATGTTGCTAACATATAATTTCTATAGTATAATATAAATGAAATTAGTTTTTAATATGCTATAATTATATAAAATCATTACTATTAAGTAAAATAATTTGTAAAGAAAGGAGAAAAAAATATGGATTCAGAAATGGATGAAAAAATGTATGAACAAAAATATAGACAAGGAGAACAGTACTTATTCAATAGAGAATATGAAAAAGCTTATAATATACTTATAGAGTTAGCTAATGAAAATGTTGGATGGAGTGATAATGCAAAATATAGATTAGGACAAATGTATTATTATGGAACATATGTAGAACGAGATTATGAAAAAGCTTATGAATATTTTAAATCAACTGCACATCCAGATGCTTACTACTTTTTAGGAGAAATGTATTATTATGGATACTTTGTAGAAAAAGATTATGAGAAGGCATATAAAATTTTCAGTGAATTACAATCTTATCATCCTAAAGCACGTTACATGATAGGAAGAATGTATTGTTATGGACAACACCTAGAGAAAAATTATGATGAAGCACGTAAAATTTTTAATGCTTTAGTGGAAGAAAGAAATGATAAACAAGCGAAGCATATGTTAGGAATGATAAAATATTTCGAAGATGGAACAATTCCTGAAGATGGATTATATTACTAAAAAAGAGTATTTTATAATGGATAAAGTAAAAGAAAATAAAAACTATTAATAAATAATAAGCTGGAATAGGCTTATATATAGGTTAAAGTTAATATTGAAAACTTTTTATCACAATTATTGACAAATTTTTAATACTATGCTAATATAAAATGCATGTTGAACATAAAAACGTTCTAATGAAGGGAAGATAGATTATGAAGTCAATATTTTTAAACAATAAAATGCATCATCATCGTAGGAGCTTGTAACTACTAAAGTAATGTATTAGTAGGTACAGGCTAATTAAGCTGTACCTACGATAGTTTAAAAATATATACTTAAAGGCATATACAAGACTATTTGTAGGATAATAAAAATTCTATAAATAGTTTTTTTATATGTCTTTTTTTGTTTTTAAATATACTTCATAATCTATTTTTATTCGAAGGGACAAATAAAATTCGAATTTTAAGTAAAATGATAAGAAAGGTAAATGTTGAGGTGAAAGTATTATGAATAAGAAAATATTTATTATAGTATTAATTACAATTATGGTATTGTGTATTTTAATTGCAGGGGTTATTAGAATTAGAAAAGCAAATTCAGAAGATAGAGAAAATACGCTTATTATAGGATTAGATGACAGTTTTCCACCATATGGATTTAGAAATGAAAATAATGAAATTGAAGGGTTAGATGTAGATTTAGCTAAAGCTGTCGGAGAAAAGATAGGAAAGAAAGTTAAATTTCAACCAATTTCATGGGCATCAAAGGAGCAAGAATTAAATAATGGAAATATAGATTGTATTTGGAATGGATTCGCATATAGTCCTGATAGAGCAAAAACTATGACTTTATCTAAAAAATATTTAAAAGGTGAAATGTATTTTATGTTAAAAGGAAATAGCAATATAAAATCACAAGATGAATTAGTAGGTAAGAAAATAGGAGTGCAATCTGGTTCGGTTCAAGAAGCAGATTTAGAAAATTCTACGTTTGGGACACAAGTTGAAATTATTCCTTATTCAGATTTTTTAATAGCTTGTTTGGATTTAGAAACGGGTGGAATTGATGCCGTATATACTTCTAGCATATACGGAAATTATATAATTGAATCTAAAAATAAAGATTATAGAACGATACCTTCATATGATATTTCTAATGCTAGTGGAACTGTAATAGCCTTTAAATTAGGTAATGTTGAATTAAAAGAGAAAATAGAAAATGCATTAGAACAGCTTGAGAAAGAAGGAAAATTAGAAGAGGTATCTATGAAATGGTTAGGAAGTTCGATGATTAAATTACAGGAGGAATAGAGTATGGATATATTAAATTTATGCAAAATATTATTTTCTGGACTTGGAACAACACTAAGTATTTTTTTAATAACTTTATTATTTTCCGTCCCTCTTGGAATAGTGGTTGCAATATTGAGAAATTCTAAAAACTTATTAATATCTAAAATAATGGCATTATATATTTTAATCATTCGTAGTACTCCTATGATTTTACAAATAATATTTATATATTTTGCACCATATTATATGTTCAAAACATACATAGACAGATTTTTGGCAATTATAATTGCATTTGTAATAAACTATGCAGCATATTTTAGTGAAATTTTTAGAAGTGGAATAAATAGTATTCCAAAAGG
>CANQHH010000182.1 GCA_947623615.1 uncultured Clostridia bacterium
TTTTGACCACTATATGCAAACCCTATAAAAGAAGGCAAAATTAAAACAGGTATAGTTGCAACACTAACCATGCCAGCTACGGTAAAAGCACCAGTTAATGTAGCTGAGCCAACAATTTTTCCAAATTTAGAAAATCCTTTTTTTATGTTATCAGGTAAAATATTCTTTTTAACAACTGGTAAATTGTTGTTTTCCATACTTTAATTCTCCTAACTTTAAGATATAAATATATTATAATATTAAAAAAATAATTAGTAAATAGTTTGATTAAAAAGGTGTGATTAATTTATGATAATGTCACCCCATAAGATATTTTATTTTTATATAGAAATGATATTTAAAAGTAGACAGTATGTAATTGAATGAAAAAATTTAAACTCGAAAAATATCAGTAAATTACTGGTATTTTTTGTTTGAAAATTTTAAATGTTCGCTTTATATTTTAAAAATGTCTGATATAATATTCTGATTATATACATACTGTTTATAGAACTTGCAATGGTAACTGTTGTCGCTATTGCCTTATTTGTGGCACTTGTTGTTACAATAAGAAAACTAGACAACCCAAAAAACACATCTCTGCTTGACGGTTAGAGATGTATTCTTATATATAATCTAATCTGACATGCCACCTTTGAAGTGGTATCTCATCTTCTTTTATTATACTTAAATTTTAACTAAAAGTCAATATGAAATATAAGGATAAATAATATCTTGCATATTTTATTTTTATAGAAATAAAATGAAGTAGAGGTGGGATATGGAAGATATAATAAAGATTACTCTTGTAGGATTGTTTTTTGGAACCTTTGGAACGACTATAGGAGGAATAATTGGGGTTAAACTAAAGAATACATCAAGCAAATTTTTAAGTTTTATATTGGCATTTGCTTCTGGATTGATGATTGCAATAGTATGTTTTGAATTAATCCCAGAGGCATTACAAATAGCTAATTTATTTACTGTATTAATAGGTATAATATGTGGAATTGTTGTGATGGTATTGTGTGATATATTAGTTGATAAAAAATTTGATAATAAAAATCAGAAAGAAAAGTTTGGTAATAGTTTATTAAAAACAGGGATAATAGTGAGTATAGGTCTTGCAATACATAATTTTCCAGAAGGCTTGGCAATTGGGTCGGGATTTGAATCATCAATAAAGTTAGGATTATCTTTGGCAATTGCTATATGTTTTCATGATATACCAGAAGGGATAGCAATGTCAGTTCCTATGAAAAATGGAGGGATGAAAGTAGGCAAAGTGATATATTATGTGGTATTATCTGGAATTACAACATGTATAGGAGCGTTTGTTGGTGGAATAGTAGGAGGAATATCGCAAGAAGTTATTTCAATATGTTTATCATTTGCAGCAGGAGCGATGACATATATAGTTTCTGGAGAATTAACGCCAGAATCAAACAGATTGTATCAAGGAAAAATAAGTGCTATTGGAAATATGATAGGATTTATAATTGGAATTTTTGCAATGAATATAAATGTATAAAAACATCATATCAGTGTTATGCTGATATGATGTTTTACTTTTTAAACTAATTTTCTAATAAATTTTGAAATTTATTGCTAAATTCAGGAGCGGATTTTTTTAGATTTATAGGTTTTAAAGTACTATTTGTAAAGCAATGTTTTGTTTCTCCAGTCAAAAATATTTTTCCTGTTTCCTTATCAGTCATCTCATAACCTACAGTCATTCTTACTCCAGAATATTCTTTGCAGAACATTTTTATTAATATTGTATCTCCAAAAGTTGCATGATATTTATAATTACAACTTACACCAATAACTGGTATAGTTATATGATTTTCTTCTAGTACAGAAAAAGGCATTTCTATACTTTCAAGCCATTCGCATCTAGCTTCTTCCATATAACGTATATAATTAGAATGATGTACTACCCCCATTTTATCTGTTTCATAATAATTAACTGTTCTTTCAAAAATATAACTCATAATACTTATCCTTTCTGTTATTCATTTTCTGATAAGTTATATTATATTCTCTATATAACATTTTGTAAATAGATATAATATGAAAAATTTACCATTTTGACTTGGTGATTAAGAAAAATGTGAAAAATATACAATATTGTAAAATATTTACTGTAAAAATGTGGAATATAGTTAGCTTAAAGTCGCTTATCCCTAAGAAATATACAATTATTAATTGAAAAATGTAATATAAATTTAATATTAACATTAACTTGTGCTATAAAATGTTATTCCGTAGTTATAGAGAGAAATATGTAGGGAAAAGCTTCCATTGACAATAATTTTTTTTATTGTAAAATAATTTTAAAAGAAATATAAAAAAGTGATGGTGAAGATTATGGCAAGAAAAAAAATCATATCAATATTTGTAATAGTGTTTTTGTTAATATGTTTTATTACAGAAACATTAGCAGCAAGCAGTGGAGATGTATATATAGGAGTAAAACACTATACCACTAAAGAAGATGGAACTAACATAGGATATGCTATTGGATTACCAGAGGATGGTGGGAAGAAGATAAATATTCTAGAGAAACATGTGAATCAAGAAGTAGGTAGTGAATTAACAGAAGATCAACCTACAGTTTATTGTTTAAAACCTGGTATGGGTTTTTACTTCGCAAATCGTATAGCAAAATATGATTTA
>CANQHH010000183.1 GCA_947623615.1 uncultured Clostridia bacterium
ACATCTGTGTATAATGCAATATTAGGAGGTGGAGCAAATTCTAAATTGTTCCAAAATGTAAGAGAAAAAGAGAGTTTGGCCTATACAGCAGGCTCAAATTATGTAAGACAGAAAAATTGTATATTTATAAGATGTGGGATTGAAATAGAAAATTATGAAAAAGCGTTAGATACGATAAAACAGCAGTTGCAAGACATTAGAAATGGAAATTTTGAAGAAAAAGATATAGAAAATTCTAAAAATTTAATAATTGAGTCAGTAAAAAGTGTACAATCAGAGCAAGACACTGAAATAACATATTATTATGGACAAGAATTATCAGATACATTTAGAACAATAGATGAATATATAGAAAATATTGAGAAACAGACAAAAGAACAAATAATAGATTTAGCTAATAAAGTAAATATAAACAAAATTTATTTTTTAAGAGATTAGGATAAAAGAGAGGAAAAGATATGAAGGTAATAGAAAGTTTAAATATAAAAGAAAAAGCCTATATTGAAAAATTAGAAAATGGATTAACAGTAATAATTATTCCAAAACAAAATACAAGTAAAAAATATATAATATTTGGTACACATTTTGGTTCGATAGATAATAGGTTTATTATGCCAAGTACGGGCGAAGAAGTATTTATTCCAGATGGTGTTGCACATTTTTTAGAGCATAAAATGTTTGAACAGGAAGATGGAACAAATAGTTTAGATACATTAATGGGGTTAGGAATAGATGCAAATGCATATACAACAAATGATCATACTGCATACTTGTTTGAGTGTACAAATAATTTTTATAAAGGATTAGATGAACTTATGTCATATGTCCAAAATCCATATTTTACAGATGAGAATGTAGAGAAAGAGAAGGGAATTATTGCACAAGAGATAAAAATGTATGATGATGATCCAGGTTGGCAGTTATATATGAATGCAATGGATTGTATGTATAAAAATAACCCTATAAAAATAGATATTGCAGGAACTGTTGAGTCAATAAGTAAAATAACACCTGATGTGTTGTATAAGTGTTACAATACGTTTTATAATCCATCAAATATGACGATGGTAGTATGTGGGGATTTTGTTCCTGAAGAATTGTTAGAGGAAATAAAGAAAAGAATAACAAGAAATGAGGCACAAGGAGAAATAAAAAGAATATATCCACCACAAGAAGATAAAATTAATATGGAATATAAAGAAGTAGAAATGGAAGTTAGTAAACCTATATTTGCAATAGGTTATAAAGATACAGAATTGTTAAAAGAAAATAGAGAGCAGATAATACCAAAACATATTGCTATAGAGATTTTATTAAATATGATTATAGGTAAAAGTTCTAAGTTATATAAAGAATTGTATGAAAACGGGGACTTACTAGCAGAACCAGACTTGAGTTATGAATTTAGTGATGAATATGCACATATAATAATATCAGGTCAAACTGATGATCCTCAAAAAATAAAAGATAAAATAAAAGAAACTGTAGAAAGATATAAAAGAGATGGATTAAATGAAGAACATTTTGCAAGAATTAAGAAAAAAATATATGGAGACTATGTTGTAGAATATAATAGTGTTGGTGATATAGCAAGGATGTTCTTAGCAGATAAAATGAAACAAATAAATAGTTTTGATTATATAGAAGAGTATGATTCTGTAACAAAACAATATACAGAACAGGTATTGAAAAATGTCTTTAAAGAAGAGAATATGATAATGTCTGTTGTAAAATGTAAAACAGAAAAATAGAATGTTGCAAATTGTAAAAAAAGGGCATACGAAAAAAGTACAAAAACCACTAAAAACAAGCAAAAACGGTTGACTAATATGTAAAAATATGGTATTTTTAAAATATACAAAAGAAGAATACACGAAAAAGGAGAGTGGTTTTATGTTGAATGATAGAATTTGCAAATTAAGAGAAGAACTAAACAATAGTATATTAAATGGACAAGATTATAGTGTAACATATGAACTAAGCGTAGAATTAGACGAGCTAATAGCTGAATATTATAAGTCAGAGTTTAAACAAAAGATTAAATCAAAAAATAGGAAAACAAAAGCGGAAATAAAAAAGTTGATATGTTATTAATATATAAAACTGTGAGGTGATATAAAAATTGCCTTACAGTTTTTATAATTTTTAATATTACGGAAATATTACAATTATTTTATATTTATATTACAATGCTGAAAAAAACAAAAATATGTGTTATTATAAAAAATATATATAAAAATGCATAAAAACAGTTGAAAAAAGTTGAAAAATCGGGTATAATTATATAAATAGGGGGATTGATATGAAGAAGGGTAATATAAAGTATATATCAATAATAATAGGAATAATAATATTATTAATATTAATCCCAAGCGTATCATGTGCAACTTTTGATGTAGATAATTATACGCCAAAAACTTTATTGCCAAGTGACTATACTACATTTATAGATAAAGTAGAGCCTATAATAAGTGCAATGGCAACATTTGGAGTCGTTTTATCAGTAATTACAGTAATTGTTATGGGAATTAAGTACATGGTAGGAAGCGCATCAGAAAAAGCAGATTATAAAAACTCTATGATTCCATTTCTAGTAGGTGCAATTATGATATTTGGTATTTCAACAGTATTAAAATTAGCAATA
>CANQHH010000184.1 GCA_947623615.1 uncultured Clostridia bacterium
ACTTGGCTTCTTTTTCTTACTTGTTGTGTTATTTGTATTATTTGTGTTTCCACTAGTATTACTATTGCCGTTACTATTTGTTCCAGTTATACTCGCTGTATAATTTTGGTTTGTTGCTTGGTTTACAGATGCTGCAACATCTCCTATTGTTACTTGTCCGTCATTATTTATATCTTTATCACTTAAATTTTCATCTTCTTCTGGATTTTTTATCTCTAATAAATATTCTATTATATCATTTGCATCATCATAATCTACTTGACCGTCTTTATTAACATCTGATTTTTTATTTGATAATAAACTTATAGCGATAATAAGTAATAATATTAATATAACTGTAGCTCCTCCTACAATTGCCATTCTTTTATTTTGAGGAGTATTTTTCTTTTTACTATTTATATAATAATAGATTATAAATGCAAATATGACAACTATTACGGCTATTAGTATATATGCAATCCATGACCTATCTTTTCCCACTTCTATGTTAGTTGTTTCTTCTACAACCTCGCTTGTTTTACTTGCTGGAATGCTTTCACCTTTTTCCAACCCGTCTTTTACTACCATTACATCTACTGTTTTACTTTCTATCTGCATATCATTTTTTCCATCTGATGCTGTAATTCCATTTACTGTAATAGTAGTATTTCCAGGAGTTGCATTTTCTTTAACCTTTAGCTTTATCTGCAAAAAGTTTTCATCTAACTCTCCTTTTTTATTAATTAGTGCAAATTTGTTATTACTTGCATTATATGTAATATCAGACCAATTTTCACTTTTCTCAAAATTGGAGTCGTCAATTACTTCAAAAACATCTTTATCATAACTTAACTTTGCAGTATATGCGTATAAAGATGTCTCCTCCAAATTATCTAAATTTAAGTCTAACGAAATAGTAATTTCATCGCCTAATTCTACTCTATCTTTTGTTGTTTTTAATTCTATGCTATTCGTTGCCTCTACACTTGTTGCAATTGCTAACCCTAGCATAATTGTAATGAAAAAAATCATTATTTTTTTCATATTCTCATCCACCTTTTCTTTATTTTTTTACTATGCTAATAATACGCATATTCATACATATTAATTTTAATGAATTTTCTACCAAAAGTCAACATTTTAAGCCTTTTTCATTAGTGTTTGATTTAATAAAAATTGCTTTGCTTTTTAAGACATAATATTCCTTCTCAATTACGACAACACTGTTGTCACAATCGGAAAATAAATATAGATTTTTAAAATTTATATGTTCTCGTCTCAAAAAGGAATGTCTACATATATACTATGCTTACATTCCTTTATTCTTAATACTTTTTTATTCATTTAGAAATTCTTTTAAATATTTATTTGTAAACTCTTCCAGCTTATCTTTATTATTTTCTAATTTCTTTATTAATTGGTTTGCTTGGTTATAAGCCATATCATAATCTTTTTTATTAACTTCGAATCTATCATATGCAATTTGAAGTTCATCTTCATCAAGTAAAGTTACTTCTCCGGTTGAATTTACCACTACATCTAAATATAAATCATCTTCATATGGTATATTATTTTCTTTTCCAATTCTTCTTGCAATATCAAAATACCATTCAATAATTTGACTATTTTCGTCATATATAGCCGTTAATTTTACTTTTGAATTATAATCATAAAACTCAAGCCATTTGTATCCATTGTCTATGATACATTTACCATTTGGAACAATAGTCTTATTCATAACATCTTCAAACTGATAATAGCAAATATCTCCTGTAAATTCATTACTTGCCACAGATTTAATTTTATATATTGTATTTGTATTTTTTTCCTCTACATGTCTTTTTGCAAATCTTTTCTTCAAACTAATCCAATATCTTTGCACTAGCTCATTATCAACATATACTTCATTTTCAAGAATTCCACCATTATTTATAATACTTTTAGCAGAGCCTATATTAGTTTTATCACAATCCATTAAAACATTATCAATACCCAATTCTTTACATTTTTTTAATGCTAATCTTATTTGCTCTGTGGCGTAACCTTTTCTTCTTTCAGATGGTCTTACACTGTCACCTATATGTCCTCCATATTGTAATAATTTTTCATTTAATTTATGTCTAATTTGTAAATTTCCAACAACTTTGTTATCAGACTTTCTTACAGTTAAATACAAAGTTGCAGGAATTCTATTATCTTCAATATCTTTTTCAGATAAATCATTTTGTACTTTTCTTAACCATTCATCAAAGTTTTTAATTCGATCTAGTCCTCCGTCTCCTGCTATTTCATATTCTCCATTATCCAAAAATTCTTGCAAATATTCTTCAATTTGATTTTTATATTCTAGTGTTGGAAACACTAGCTCTAACTCATCTTGCAATTCATCCATTTCTATCACAACCTTATTATGAATTATTTTCATTTATTTTTTTATAATATTTCATTATATCTTCTTTATTTCCATTATCATCT
Organism: uncultured Clostridia bacterium; assembly: GCA_947623615.1. Lineage (GTDB taxonomy): Bacteria > Bacillota > Clostridia > TANB77 > CAG-508 > CALXVA01. The sequence goes on from CANQHH010000184.1 coordinate 2,455, forward strand.
ATATATTTAAAATCCGCTTCTTTTAATAATCTTTCGCATTCTTCTAGTCTTGTATTTTCATTATGATTTCTTTCAATAATTTGACTATTTTCATCATATATAGCCGTTAATTTTTTTTTGAAAATTTACTACTCATATTTTGGAGAACCATATCCCATAACTTGTGCATCATCAAATGAGTACATTTTTT
>CANQHH010000185.1 GCA_947623615.1 uncultured Clostridia bacterium
GTTGAAATTTCCTGTTGCGAAATTTTAGGAATATATCCATATTTTTCTTGTACTTCATTTAAAATTGGTATTAAATTATCTTTGCTAACTGTATATTTACTCATTATTTCTTTCATTTCGTCTTTTATTCTTTTTTCTATACATTCACACATACCTTTACCTCCATTTACCATCTTTAAATTTTATGTACCTATTATATCAAATAGTATATTTTTATACAAGGAACAAATATGAAAAATCTGTGATTTTTACATACAGAAAAAAAAGCCTTGAATAAATTCAAGGCTTTTTTTAATCTTCGTTTCCTTTTATTTTTATCTTACTATTTAATGGACATATTTGTATAAATGTTTTTCCATCATTTACATCTATCTCATTGCCATCTAAATCTTTATACACAGTTTGTCCTTTTCTTGATTTCTTTTCACATTTGATTTTTATTGCTTTACCATTTGTTATATAATATCCATCTAATGTTTTTACATTATCTACATCTTGTCTTCCTTTTTTATCTAATGTTGTATATTTAGCTTTTTCTATAATTATATTTTTTGTTGTAACATCCTTTCCAGATGTCCAATCTACTTGTTTTTTTCCTCTAGAATATCTTGTATATGTTTTCTTTTTTTCATTATATGTATATTTTACGGTATTATGGTCTGAATATGGAATAGAAATCGTATAAGCATCTTGTCCATCTTCAAGATTTACCTCATCTGCAACGTAATTTAGAACTGTATCTTGTTTTGTTTTAGTCTCATATTCTTTTCTTTTTGCAATTTTTAGTATGTTATCAGTACTTGTTACAGCATTATGTGGAGCATATTTATCACTTACCCTCCAAAATGATTTAGAACTCTCAAAAATACCATTTATATTGTCTACCCCTAATGTGCTAATATCAGATTTTGCTTTTGGACTCCAACCATAATGCACATATATTGCATCATTTTCTAAAGCATAGTCCAAGAAATTATGCCTCGAACTTCTTATTGGTCCTACCTTAGACAAGTCTTTATCTTTTAAAATTAGCATCATTCTGCTTTCTCCACCTTCAACTAGAAGCTCATATACTATATCTGCTTCTAATAATCCTGCTTGGGGCATTGCATCTATATGATTATCAATCATAACTGCAATTGGTCTTGTATCTCCAGCCATTGTTTTTACTTTTTTATTTTCTTCTTTTTCAGCTGTTTCATTATTATCAATATTTTCCATGCCTTCTGCATTTGCCATATCAACATTTTGGTTATTTTTAGACATCTTAACTGCAAGTATAATTCCTGCAACAATAATTATTAAAATAAGTACTGCTATAAATATTTTAATATTCTTCTTTCTCTTTCTTTCTTTTGCTCTCGTTGCTCTCATTATTTTTCCCCCTAAATTTTTTATATTACCGCTAATGTTATTCCATATATAATCAAAACTAATAAAATTCCTACACAACTGCTAAATACAACTTCTGATAATTTATGTACTCCTGATTCCACTCTACTTTCTGCAACTAATAAAGAAAGCACTAATGAAAGTGTTATTATAACAATATTATCTGTACTTAGCCATATAATTGTATTTGCGACAAATGCTAAGCCCGCATGTCCGCTAGGCACAAACCTTTTATTTAAAAATTTGTGTTTATCTGTTGTTGCCATAGCAATTAATGCAAGGATTCCAATAATTGTTATAACTGTAGTTGCAAAAGCTAAATGCACTGGTGAATTAACTATATTTTTTATAAATTGCAATCCTATATTGCTTATTTTATCAAAAAATAGGAAATATGCAACTATAACTGCATTTATAGTTGTTATTACAACTCCTCCTGCTGCTACATCTTTTGCAATTTTTGCCTTTGGATGATATACATCAACATATAAATCTACAACTGTCTCAATTGCTGTGTTTACCATTTCTGCAAAAATTATCAAAACAATTGTAAACATAAAACATAAAAATTCTGCCTTAGATAATTCAAAAAACAAGCTTATTATAACTACGAAAACCGCTATAATTAGCTGTTTTTTAACATTTCCTTGGGTTGTTGTTGCATAAATAATTCCATTGATAGCATTTTTCCATGCGTCAAAAAAATTTTTATTTTTTAACCTACCATCTTCTTGTTTTTCATCCCTATTAATATTTAATATCGTTAAAACATTTTCTTCTTTTTCTCGCATTTCCTTTTTGTCAGTATCATTCATATGGTCATAACCCATTAAATGATAAAATCCATGAACTATCATGTACGAAAGTTCTCTTTCAAAGCTATGACCATATTCTTCTGCCTGTTTTTTAACTCTTTCTATAGATATTACTATATCTCCTAATATATCTTTTTCTTTGTTATCTTTTTCGTGTTTATTTTCTAATTCATCTTTCTCAAACATTGGAAATGAAAGTACATCTGTTTCTTTATCTATGCTTCTAAATTCTCTATTAATGCTTCTTATTTCTTCTGGTGTAGTTAAAGTTATGCTAATATATAAATTTGCATTTTTTAAATTTTCTATTTCAAAACACTTATCTACAACTTTTTGTATTGTCTTTTCATATTCGTAATTCTCATCAA
>CANQHH010000186.1 GCA_947623615.1 uncultured Clostridia bacterium
TTTATTTGTTTCTAATGTTAAAACATTTTGCATCATTCTACCTCACTTAACGCTTCTTTTATGTTATCCATACTATAACCTTTTTTCAATAAAAAGTTCTTTATCTCTTCTTCTTCCATCATACCACTCTTTTTATTGAAAATATTTATTATGGATTTTACTTCATATTCATCTAATTCATCTCTATTATCTGATATGTAATCTTCTATAATATCATTATTTAGACCTTTTGATAATAATTTGTATCTTACTTCTTTTATAGACATATTTTTTAGTGCTTTAAATTCTTCTACTGCTCTTACAATATAGTTATTATCATTAATATATCCAATCTCTTTTAATTCTTCTATTATATCATCTAATAGTTCTTCATCTATTGTTGATGAAAATTTATTCCTTACCTCTTTTTCAGTTCTTTTTTTATAAATAATATATTTTAATACTTTTGTTTTTAATTTATCATATTCTGCAACATAATCTATATTATCCATTCTTTTATATACCTCACATTAGTAAACTATACTTTTATTTCTTCCATTTCTAAATCTGTTTGCTCTTCTTCTTCCTCTTCTTCGTCTCCTAAACTCTTTTCAAATGCTTCATTGAAATTATCACGTATTTTTTTCTCAACTTCTTCCATAATGTCTGGATTTTCTGCAAGGTATTTTTTTATATTTTCTCTACCTTGTCCAATCCTTTGACCATTATAACTAAACCATGAGCCACTTTTTTCTATAATATCTAAATTAACTGCTATATCTAATATATTTCCTTCTTTTGATATTCCTTTTCCATATACTATATCAAATTCTGCTTCTCTAAATGGTGGAGCAACTTTATTTTTTACAACCTTTACTCTTGCTCTATTTCCTATTACATCTCCATCTTGTTTTATATTTTCTATTTTTCTTATATCTAATCTAACTGAAGCATAATATTTTAAAGCTCTTCCTCCAGCTGTTGTTTCAGGATTTCCAAACATTACCCCTACTTTTTCTCTTAATTGATTTATAAATATTACAACACATTTTGATTTATTTATAACCCCTGCTAATTTTCTTAATGCTTGTGACATAAGTCTAGCCTGTAAACCAATATGTGAATCTCCCATATCTCCATCTATTTCTGCCTTTGGAACTAATGCTGCTACTGAATCCACTACAACTACATCTATAGCTCCACTTCTAACAAGTGCCTCTGTTATCTCTAACGCTTGCTCTCCAGTATCAGGTTGAGATACTATTAAATTATCTATATCTACTCCTAAATGTTTAGCATATACTGGATCTAACGCATGCTCTGCATCTATAAATGCAGCTTCTCCATTTAACTTTTGTGCCTCTGCTATCATATGTAATGCAAGTGTCGTTTTTCCAGATGACTCTGGACCATATATTTCAACTATTCTTCCTCTAGGAATACCTCCTATTCCTAAAGCAATATCTAGACTTAATGCTCCTGTAGGTATAGCTTCTACCTCCATAGCAGTTATTTCTCCCAATTTCATTACTGAACCTTTTCCAAATTGCTTTTCTATTTGACCTAACGCTACCTCTAAAGCTTTCATTTTTTCTGTATTTTGATTACTCATATTTCGCCCTCCTATTTAAACATATGTTTGTATTGTTATTATATCTCATTTTTTTTATTTGTCAATACTTTTTTTGTTTTTATTTATTTTTTTATTGTCTATACCATTTATCCAAATTGTAATATGCTGTGTAGTTTGTAGGATTATACTCTCCTGTAAGTTTCATACTATATACCACTTTTAATTTATTTCTATACAAACAAATATATGGTACATCTTGCTCATAAATTTCAATTATTTTATTATATTTTTCTTTTAAAACATTTTCATCTGTAATGTTCTTTACGTCATTTATTAGATTTTTCATTTCATCATTATTATAATTAGCAATATTATTATTACCAAGGAAATATGATAAATCAGGACTATATCCATTGTATATTCCAGTTATTATCATATCGTAATTTTTATTTTTTAAATAGCTTTTATATGATGCATTTGATACTTTATATAAATATACATTTATTCCTATATCTTCTAATTGTTCTTTTACAAGTTCTGCAACATTAATTCTATCTTTATCGTTTGATTCTACTACTAAATTTAATCTTAATGTTCTAGTTCTATAATTTTCTGTTTTCTGCCATCTTCCATATTTATATGACCAACCAGCCTTTTCCAATACCTGTTTTGCTTTATCTTTATTATAACTTGACTCGCTTTCCTTTGGATATAAATAATTTCCGTAATCTAGTGGGAATGATGAAATTGCGTATTCATTACTATATACTGATGAAACAATTTTCTTTTTGTCTATCGCATAATTTATGGCTTGTCTTACCTCTTTATCTTTTAATAAACTATCTTCACAATTCATACTGATAAAATCTAGCTCTCTACCTTTATAATCTTTTGTTGTAAACCCTATTGTACCAATATAATCGCTAATTTTCATATTAGTAGTACATATCATATCTATATTACCAATTTTAAAACTATTATACGC